>NZ_CEWDCG010000119.1:0-9696 GCF_982436375.1 Coprobacter sp.
TAAAAGAACAGTGTACCCGAGTGAATTTTCATTACGTAATATTCAAGATTCTTATTTTTTTTATTTCTTTGCATACTGAGATTTATAACGTCACGTTCTCACTACTTAGAACATCATGAAAAAAATAATTGGACTTTTCTTCCTTATATCTATCCAAATATTATCAGTATCAGCTGAAGAGTTGACCTCAGGATTATTTTTCAACAGTCATCTACATGACGGAAATAAACGGACTTCTTTGATTTTAGACAACGGAAATCCGATAGAAATACAAGACAAACAACAAATTTCATTCGAAATGAATATTCGTGACGAACTTATATTCGGTTTTGCCATGCGTATCATAACAAACAATAACGAAAACATTGATCTTATTTTTTCTATAGATACTCTCCAAAGAAAACGGCCGGCTATCGTGATAAAAGATAAACGTTTTTTTATCAGTGATACGATAATACGAAATAAATGGATTCCTGTCAGCATTACATTTCTGACTAAACAAAACAAAATAGAATTATCTTATAACTCAATAAAAAGAGTGTATGATTATGATTTCAACCAGATAAAAAACACCCGTATCTATTTCGGTGCTTGCGACCATCCGAATTATAACACTCCGGATGCCGCTCCTATAAATGTAAAAAACATTCGCATTTACAACGGAAAAGAGTTATTTCGCCATTGGGAATTAAGTCAGCATGGTAAAGGAGTATGTTACGATCTTGTCAATCATAGTCCGGCAAAAGCCATAAACCCTCATTGGCTCACAGATGATCATGCAGTATGGAAAAATATATACAACTACCAATTTAAAAGGAACCCTCAGTATGCATTCGACCCGGAAAAAGAACTGTTTTATATTACGACCGGTGGTCAGGAAATGTTCATCTATAATCCTCTTACAAATCATCAAGATACAATCAGGGGTATCACCGGACATCCGGCAGCCACAAGCACCAACCAAATGATTTTCAACACAAAAACAAATCGTTTGGAATCTTATAATTTAGATGACCAGACCACATCGACATTTTCTTTCACTGATAAAGCATGGAGTCAAACCTCAAAGAATGAAAAAGAAACCGGATTTTGGCATCATACATCAGACATAGCTCCCGATTCTACCATTATTACATTTGGAGGATACGGTTCTTTCCTGTATAAAAACACCTTATTCAAAATCAATCCTCAAACAGGAGAATTTACAGAAAAGATCATACCTGAGATATATCCAAGATATTCTCCTGCATCGGCAATCGTAGATAATACACTTTATATATTCGGTGGCAAAGGATGCCCTTCCGGACATCAGGAGTTGTCTCCACGCGATTTCTCCGATTTATATGCAATAGATCTGAATACCTTCGAAACAAAAAAGCTATGGGAAGTGCCAAACTTCGATAAGAAATTCCTTCCGGGGAGCAATATGGTTTACAATAAAGAGGATTCTTGTTTTTATATCATTACCGGAAATATGGGCGGAGTATTACTGAAAATTTCTATAAATGAACCGGGAATTATTCCTGTATCGGAAATACAACATTTCGATTCGGGTGCAGACTTTTCATTCTCCCAATTATATCATGCCCCTCGTTCACAACATTTATATTGTCTTTATGCGAAGAATTATAAAAACGGACAACCGTCTCAAATACAAATATACTCGTTATCTTATCCTCCAATGGTATATTCCCAGATTTTGCAACAAGACAAAAAAAAGCAAGATTTTTCTTTCCTTTGGTATTTGATTCCTACAATAATATTATTGGTAGGAACGGGTAATTTCATACGGAAACGTGGTAAAAACCGGAAAAAGGATAATAAATTCTCTACCAGCAAATCTGAAACAGACTCTTTGATCTTTACCGTCCCGGATAAACCGTATTTTAATCGTGATCGTGCATGTATATGTCTATTGGGGTCATTCAACGTAAAAAGTAAAACTGGAGAAAATATAACCTCTTCATTTACTCCTATTTTAAAATCTCTTCTATTATTAATATTGCTCAATACCGAAAAAGATAACAGAGGTATTACAAGCAAAAAACTGGATGATCTTTTATGGGGAGACAAAAACGAAAAGTCTGCCCGGAATAACCGTAACGTCTCTATCAGTCGTTTGCGTCTATTGCTTGAAAAAGTCGGTAATATACAAATCGTCAATGATAATAATTTTTGGAAAATAGTTTTAGGGGACGATGTTTTCTGCGACTATCATACTGCTTTAAACTATATAGACGAGGCAACCAAAACAACAGTACATGATGAAGAATTTTTTAACAAAGTTCTTGAATTACTTCTATACGGACCATTATTGCCTAATACAGAAAGCGATTACCTCGACAGTTTCAAAAGCCATTATTCAGATATAACGATAGATTTGTTACATCTGTTATTACATAAAGAAGAATTCCAGAATAATGACAAGTTCCGATTAAAAATAGCAGACTCCATTTTTCAACATGACAGTTTCAATGAAGAAGCTTTACGCATCAAGTGTTCTATCTTCTGCCGAAATGATAAAATGGGTATAGCTAAAAGCATATATGATAACTTCTGCAAAGAATATCAAACCCTTTTAGGTGAAAAATACGGATTGTCTTTCAATGATGTAACAAAAGAAGAGTAAATAGCTATCCCAATTTTATAATAAAGTGCTCGGAATAGTATTTCTTAAGTTTTCTTTCACTGAATAGTCAATTATTCCCGTAAATAAACAAAAATAAAAAGAGTCGATTCAAAACTTTGATTGACATGAACCCCGAAAGTTGGACAAAAAACTTTCGGGGTTTTGTTATGTTTAAAAAGAGAAAGAAACACGGCTATGCAGAACGATTGAAGTATATGCATATGCTTGAGAATGGACTTAGCATCAATCATATTCATCATCATTATGGAATAGGTAAACAGCTGTTAAGTTCTTTGTGGATTCGTTATCAGTCAGAAGGGTACTCTGGGTTGATTAAGAAGAAAAATGTTAAGGCAGATTATGCCTTTAAACTTCAAATTCTTCGTGATATTGAGGAAAATCATTTAACTTTGGTGGCGGCATCGTTGAAATATGATGTGTCTTCTAGTCAAATATCCGAATGGAAAAGAATCGCTAGAGTTCACGGCTATGATGCATTGTCTATCATCAGGCCTAAAGGCCGACCACCAAAGAACGATATGGGAAGACCACGGAAAAAGAAACCGGACGAAATGACAGAGTTGGAACTCTTACAGTTACGCGTAAAGGAACTGGAGGCGGAGAATGCTCTGTTAAAAAAAGTGAAGGTCTTAGTAGAAGCAAGAGAAGCCCGTCTCAGAGAGATTGGGCGGAAGCCATACAAGAACTAAGGCAGGAACATGGTCTTGAGATTCTCCTCGAGAAGACAGGGATGGCTAGATCTACATACTACTATCATACGAAAAGGCTATCAGAACCTGACGGTTACGATGATGCAAGAGCTGCAATCCGTAAGATATATGACCATCATAAAGGACGCTACGGCTATCGTAGAATAACCTCTCAGCTGAGTAATGATGGCATACATCTTAACCATAAGACTGTACAGAAACTTATGGTAGAGATGAGCTTGTATGGTAGGAGAAAGAAGGCGAAATATAAGTCTTATAAAGGCGAAATAGGCAAGGTAGCTCCTAATGTCATAGACAGGGACTTCATCGCAACTGCACCGAACCAGAAATGGACAACCGATGTTACTGAAGTCAAAATAAAGGATAATAAGATATATCTTTCTCCTATCCTGGATATGTTCAACGGAGAGATCATATCCTACACCATATCATACCATCCTGACCTTAAGATGGCAATGAGTAGGTTGGACAAAGCATTCAGGAAAACGGACATCCCAGAGGGACTTATATTACACTCTGACCAGGGATGGCACTATCAGCATATGAGGTATCAGAAAGCATTGAAAGATAAACATATAGTACAAAGTATGTCGCGCAAAGGAAATTGCCTGGACAATGCAATGATGGAGAACTTCTTTGGACTTATGAAGTCTGAATTGTTATATTTGCAGGAGTGGGACAGCGTAGAGCAGTTCGCCAAGGAACTAGTAAAGTACATACGCTACTACAATAATGATAGAATCAAACTGAGGCTAAATGGAAAAAGCCCGGTGCAATACCGAGCTTTATTCCAATCTAAGAGAGCCTCTTAATAATGTTAAACCATCCAACTTTTGGGGTTCATGTCAGATGAATCGACTCTTTTTATTAAACTAAATATTCAAGTAATAATATCATCATTTTCTGACAGGAAGTTCCGAAGAAAAGCCTTTCGGATTTTTCAACATCTTTTTCCCCTGCCCTACCAACCACAAATAATGATCACTCGACAAGCCTTCTTCAATCGGGACAAAAACAGATTCTCCAATCGGTACTTTTGTTGCACATTTAAATATGGCCGTGCCCTCATCCATTTCATCGAACATAGCTACATAAATCATTTCAGCTCCGGAACTTACGGCATTATACATTTGATCCCATAAAAACTGACCTTTATTTCTCGGTGTAGAATGGCTGTTCATGCCTTTCATATTCTTCCATGAAAATCCGGGAAAAACCAAAGGTGCATAATCTATCTTATTGCTTTTACACCAAGCAATATCTTCAGGAACTAAATGCTTGAACTTCTCAAAACTCCGGTCATTATAACGTCCGACAAACCAAGGCATTATAATATCGCTTTTACGAATCAATTCATGAAGTTTCGGATTATTCTCCGTATCAGACCTCAATTCTCTCCAATAAGTAGGAACTCCCAACATCACACTAAAACCCCGTTTTTTAAGTCCATCGACAATCAGCTCGACATCTTCAGTAGTATATCTGCGACGATCATTAAATCCCACTCCCCAAATCACGACAAGCGGTCTACCGTTATGGAATAAATAAGAAGGATTCTTTTTCCGATTTCCGATATTAAACAAACGGGTAAGTTCATCTATATCATCCAAAACAAACGATGCGTCCGTTCCCTTCATTCCGCTAAGATCATACATAACACAAATTGCACGATCATATTTATCGGCAGCTTTTGTAGCCGAAGCCAAAACCTTATTAAAATGATTTTTCCCCGAAGGATTTTTCACTTCTCCTACAAATCGTTGCATAAATACCCCATCTAAACCGTACTCTTTCATCCAACGAAAATGCGTATCGACCGTAGATTCGTCATAAGAACTGAATACCGAGGCCACACCTCCGTCTGCAAAACGGAACGGTGTAGAATATACTTTCTCATATTCACTGACATCAGGCCACATGTCTATGCTGCAAGAACCGGGTTTAAATCCCTGTTTTCCGGGATAGTGTCTCCATTTTCGATTCGCACCGTCATCCGGAGTGTTAAACCAACCTTGATAGCCGGCCATTATCAACCCTTTATAAGAAGAATACTTCTTTTTGGCCTCAATTCCGGCAGTACAAAAAATAAGTATCCCCAATAAAACACAAAAAGTTTTCTTCATCTATCAATAAAATTAAATATAAAAGTGTGTGTGTACTATTTAAAAAACTATGTCACGATTCTTTCCTAAAAAATTGTCGTGACACAGTTCTAACTAATTGTATGTTATCATATCTTACTTGAGCATGGTACTAACCATATTTGAAAGTAATTTTCCTGCAATAGGATCTGTTGCAGCTTTATCGGTACGCATAGTAGAGATCATAACGTTACCTTGATCCTGAATCATCAACAGAGGGAAACCTTTAATTGTCGACACATATTCAGAACGTTTGTGCATGTCTCCATTAATGTAACCGTGGATTTTCATTTGAGCTGCTAAAGGAACGACTTTCTCACTCCGTACAGTTTGCATCGAAGCACTACAAACTGTCGGAATTTCACGCTTGTTATTATTAAAATAACGAAGATCCATTTTTTCTATATTATCGAATACGGGAGATTCGGGAACTTCCATCGTAGCAATGTCCCCTTCTGTCGGGACAAGGAATCCGGTAAAATGTTCCGGGTACATTTTCAACATCGCTTTTTCACAATTCAAGAAAAGAGCATTCTTACCACCTTGAACTGATTTTCTCATATTTGACAATTCTTCTGCAGAACAATTCTTATCATCCAATCCAGCATAAACATAAAGATCGGCTTTTGCTTTTACAGCCTCTGCAACAGTAGCAACTTTAGTATAAGGTATCTGCAATTGGTCAAATACTTTAGCAGTATTGTTATTATCTACCAAAACGATTTTCTTATCTTTCAGTTCTCCGTTATTACTCCATTCTTGGGTTGCCAAAGTAATATTATAATCATTTTGACTCAATAGTACTCCACCTTTATCTTTCAACTCAAGTTTTAATTTAGCATCCACACGAGACTCAGGTAAATTAGAAGGCACATTGATATTGGCAGTCATCCACTGACGTCCGTAATGTTCAACAACCGGAACATCAACATTACCTTTTGCCAACACCTGTCCTGCACTTATAAGACTCCATGTAATAGTAGAAGCCGGTACGCTACTACCATCTTCCAAATCATTCACGACACAAAAACGAACAGGCAATGTAGATCCGGCATATAAATGGCGACCCCATAATTCGGCCGAAACCAAAAGAGGGCTCAATGAATTTTGCATAGAATAATATGCAGGATAAGGATCAATGGTATTTGCGTCATACACATTTCTAAACCAAGTAAGCAATGCAAAATGTAAAATACCTGATGCCTCCGGATTGCTACGACGAAGAGCTTCTGCCAACTCGGCGGTAATGAAACGATGTGCTTCAAGGAATGCATTCGGATCTCCATAAGGATAAGCATCATCTCCCACCAATACCTGAGGATTCTGATGTACATACGTATAGAATGTTGTCGGATGCCCGGTCTCATTGTTCGGATATCCGGTAGACATCTCCTGACTGATCAAAGGACGGCCTTCACGTTTATTTTTCTGGAATTCACCATTAAACTGTTTAAACACAGTATGATCATACCAATTGATATATGAGTGATCGTCATCTATATCTCCATCATCAAACGTTTTGAAAAAATCCTTTCCAAAGCGTTTTTCCGGACGTTTATAATTAGAATCGAAACAAATAGGACGAGTAGGATCTACTTCACGCATTCTTTTTACTACTTTTTCGATAATCTGCATTTTTTTGATCGCACGGTCTTTATCCGGATCATTATCATAGAATTTCATCTCATTATTGATAGTCCAGAAGAAAATAGACGGATGATTACGATATTTTTTCAACATACCGATATATTCGTCTGCCCACATATCGATCAAATTCTGGTCTGGCATAGAAGACTGAATCATCAGCCAAGGCCAAGTTCCTTCATGACTTATACCTATACCGTTTTCATCGGCAGCAGTAATCCATAACTCATTATAAGGAGTAGTATGAGTACGGGTAGTCTCTATATTACCGCTCTTCATTATTTGATAGAAAGTATCAGCCATACGACGATCATTCGGCGTCAAAGCAAAAACAGTGTGGTTTCCACCTCTCAGCCAATAACGTTTGCCATTCAAATACAGAAAACCATCATCACGCTTTTCGAAAGTACGGAATCCGGAAGTAATAGTCTTATTGTCTATTACCCCCTTTTTATTGCTCAAAGAAAACTTAAAATTATACAAGTTAGGATGTTGAGGTGTCCACAATTTGGGCTGCAAACCATTCACGCTCGCCATAACGACTTTTTCTTCTCCCGGATTTAACGTTATACCTTTCTGCAAAAGGACATCGCTCAACTGTACATTGTTCGACTTATCGATAATTTTACCGTTAATATCGAATGACTGTTTTTTCTTACCGTAATTCTTCAAAGTGATTTCATAATCAGCTCCGGTAAGAGAAGGCTTGATAAATACATCCTCTATTTTTACAGGGTCTGTAATTATCATTTGCACAGGTTGCCATATTCCTCCATTATCGATACAATAGAAACCATGAGCAATATCTTTCAACATTTTATTAGTTACCGGAACTGTCACGGCAACATCCACGATTTTATCTGCATCTGCTATATTTTTTATAAAATCACGAACTACTTTAACAACAACAAGATTTTTACCCGGCTTCAGATACGGAGTGGCATCAACCGAAAAATCACCGAACATACCAATATGCGAACCGGCTTCTTTCCCGTTAATAAATACATCTGCAACCTTAGACACAGCATCAAAATGCAATTCGACTTGTTTACCTTCTATCGATTCAGGCAGTTCTATCCATTGACGATACCAAGCTGCTTTTACTTTTCCATATTCGAAAGTATAATTTTCACAACGTTCGGTCTCTTGTTGAAAATAGGTATCTGAAACACCTTTCGGGTAATGTTCAGAGCCGAACGTTTCTCCATGAAGCCAAATTCGA
The DNA here is from genome assembly GCF_982436375.1 of Coprobacter sp. NCBI lineage: Bacteria > Pseudomonadati > Bacteroidota > Bacteroidia > Bacteroidales > Barnesiellaceae > Coprobacter > Coprobacter sp. Next base: position 8,368 of record NZ_CEWDCG010000119.1, read on the forward strand.
ATAGGATTCCAGAAATTAGGAACACTCATCGAATGCCAATCCTTATCTTCCACAGCCGGATTTACAGCTTTATCCTGATCACTTAACTGATATTCAGGCATAAATAACCATTGACCGTCAAGACTGATTTCTGTACGCCCCGGATTTAGAGTTCCCACTTCAATTGCCTTATATTGGCTTCTTTCTCTTTGCCGTTTAGCCTCCTTTTCAGCCGGAGACATAGCATATTTATATTCCTGGCGTTTTATTCCCTGAAAATAATTCTCAGGAAGCTCTTTAATTTCAAGATCATCAAACTCGGTAGTCAACCAACCGCCACCAAGAGAAACCTGACCACTGGGAGCTAAATTTGAGTTTTTATCAGTCACATCTATACGGGGAGTATTTTCATCATTGATATAAACCCTTATACGATCCCCGACTACATCGATCTTAAATTTATACCATTCTCCTGGAATCGGGTGAAATCCGAGAGGTTTTACGGCAAAAAACTCATCAGTACCCATATATCCCTGACGGGCAAGAACAATATCATCTTGCAGTCCGCCTTTTAACCCGACAATATAACGGTCATTACGATTATGAGCTCGAAAACCTGCCCATATCTGCACCTGCTCACTGCCTTTAGGAGCTCGCGCCTTAAAAGTCACCGAATAATTTTTCCACTCGGGATTTCCGAAAAGAGCATAAGATTCCCGACTGCTAAAAACGCCATTTTTTACATGGCAATCACCTCTACCGATAGTTTTAAGAGTCATCCCATCGGTCGCGAAATTTTCTTTGAAAACGCCATTTTGGGCACTTAGTTGTCCGAGTCCCAGACTCAGAGCCAATCCCAAACTTAGAGTTCTTAAGTGTGTTTGCATATTAGTTATTATTTATTTGAAGATGTTTATATTTAGTGTTTTCTAATATAATTCGATACATGTTCTATGAACCTAAAGAATGATCAAAACAAATGAGGTTTTCCATGCATTATTAATAAGATACAAAGAAAAATGCACTATCTTAAATTTTGGATTAATAATGCCTTAAATCGTTCTTAATATCACATTAGGATAAAAATTAATCAATAAAATAAAGAATCTAAGTCCCTGTTGAGATTTTGGTCGGGTCTGGGTTGAGAGTTCCTTTTAAGAATGTTCTCATGAGGAGAATAACAATTTATCCGGAGCGTAAAAATGGGGAAAAGGCCGGCTAATGTTTATTTATCGAAAAATTTGAACAGACCCAAAAGTTTCATTATAAAACAGGCAATGACAGTATCAAAAAAATATTTATTCATGCGAATCAGCAGTTGGCTTTCTGATTCAAAAATTAAAAATTAAC
>NZ_CEWDCG010000120.1:0-9631 GCF_982436375.1 Coprobacter sp.
AGATTAGTTCAATAAAATTAAGAATCTATTTAGATTTTCCAATAAAAAACTCAATAATCAGGCAATTCTACTGTCTCACCGGGGAAAGACCATCCGATAAATAAAGAGCCGTTTTTCTCAGCAAACGAGCGAAATGCCGCAGCTTTTTCATACTGGTCATGGAAGTGCATCGGAGCAAAACAACCGACAGCAAAACGACAAACAAATTGTTCTGCCCCGAGCATATATTCCCGCCCTAAACGAGGGTCTATCGGAAACATCACTAAATCGAAACGATTCGTAACTCTCGCCAATATCTCCAATTCATGCAGATAAGCAGCTTCATATTCTGCTGATTCCTCCATCGTCGATTCTTCTTTCCAATGCCAATTATTCAAATCTCCTGCATGAAAAACAAGTTTTCCCGCTACCTCTATCAAAAAAGAACACCCTACATCGGTAGAACCGAAAGCCTGAATACAAAGCGTATTATCATGATACAATTCAGATGGAGAAAGATAGACAGCACCATCAAACCGAACATGTCGATCTTCCAATATATCCCGAGAAAATATATATTGAATATCCGGACGATGCTGTTTCCACTCTAAAATCTCCGGATTAAAATGATCTGAATGAGAGTGTGTAGATAAGACATATAATTTCCCTGCTCGATGCAATAAAGAATCATGAACTATACCGTCATTTTCACCGTCAGAATCTCTATAATAGTCGATTATTATCGTAAAATTCTCCCCTTCTATTGCAAAACCGCTATGGTAAATATAGGTCAATCTCATATTAAAAAGTTTATATTCAAAGATAACACTTTAGAAGAAAGAATAAATGCGTGATTTCACATAAAAAAAATTAATAAACAAATAATACGGAATGCCATTCAAGATACAAATTCATTATAATACAACTCTTTAAATCAGAATTAATATAAGCCTATTTTACCTCGTTTTAGTCATGATTTAACACAAAAATTAAGTGCACATATCGAATATTAAGCAATAAATAATCCTCAATAACGCATATTGATTAGCGTACAAAAATACTTTTGCAAGTGTTTCTTAATCATTTCTTAACCAATAATAATTATGACATGAAAAGTACAATTTGTAAAATTGCGATCAGCGTAATTTTGAGTTGCTTCATTTTATTTCCTCTTTCTGCAAAGCAACTTTTCGTATCTCCGGAAGGCGATGATTCTGCAGACGGATCATCATCCGGAAACGCATTTAAAACTATGTCCAAAGCTGTAGATGCAGCGGAGGAAGGCGATGAAATCGTCCTTTTGGGAATTATTGACATAAGTCAAGAGCCTGCTGATAAAATTTATAACAGCGACGCTTATAATAAGAACAATCAAGGTGTCAAAATTCTGGATAAAGGATTAACGATCAGCGGTGACCCGAACCAAACCCGAACTAAAACCGGCTTTACGGGAAACAAAACGACAACATGCCTGCGACTGGACGGGCTGAATAAAAAAGTAACCATCCGAAACCTGAGCATTAAAGAAGGAAATCCTACATCCGATAAAGGAGCCGGCTGTTTCATTCGGAATGCTAATGTGGAATTTGACAATGTTTCTTTCCAGAATAATCAAAACTACGGTAAAGTTTATGATGATTCCCACAAATTCGGAGGAGCTATTTTTATGACAGCTACCGATTTGGAAAAATACGAAGTTACCGTTCGCAATTGTCTGTTTATGGGTAACAGCAACAAAGACGGGGGATGCATCGCTTCTCAAGGAGGTAAATTAAGGGTGTATAACACCTCGTTTGTAAGCAACGATTGCAGTGATGTAAGCGGATCGGAAGGAGCATTCTTCGGGACTGAACCGCAAGAAGCCGTAGATGTATATTTTAGAGATGTTAAAGTCGTTTCTAATTATGTTTCGAATCGTGGCGGTGCTATATATATGAAGCATCGTACCGACAAAAAGAACCTAAAAATGGTATTCGAAAATACTACTTTCAATCTTAACAAAGCCAATGGAGATAACGGAGGCGTACTGTTTTTTGAAAACGACAGAGCCAATACGACCGATGAGATACTCTTTGTAAATTGTACCATGTACGGAAACTATTGTAAACAAAAAGGAGGCGTGTTTTACTTAGGTAAAGGTATGGAAAACTCTACATTCGATGTGGTAAACTGTACGATGACCTATAATACCACCACCGGAAATGAAGGTAACGGCGGTGCTGTTTATATCATGAACGACTGCAAAAAACTGACGAAACGTTTCTACAATTGTATCATAGAAAACAACAAATCGGGCGATGTTACCAATATGGTAAATTCGGACTTTATGGTTCAATATCCGAACATAGAACAATCCGAATTAGAGATACAAAACTCATTTATAGGGCATGACAGTTACGACAACATGCAAAAAAGAACTGCTGAAGGAACAGACTTTACCAAAAACAACTATTTCGACTATTTTGCTAACAGCGGTTCTCTATCCGGTCTTTCCTCCTATTTCGATTACTATGCTGAAGAATGCTTTGCCATACCTTTGGATTCGAAAATATCGGATAAAGCAATGAACTACGGTAATGCCCAATACTTACAAGCCCTGAATATCAATACCGACCAAGTCGGAAAGATCCGGCCCTTTACCAATGGTAAATGTTATGCTGGCTCTTGCGAAGCTACCGAAGAAGAACTCGATTATGACATATATGCTTTGGCTGTAGAAAAAACAGAAATAGAATCAGACCAAGAGGAAGCAACAGTAAAAGCTTACTACACAAACAACGGTTTGGTCGTAGAATCTACACAAAAAATCGAAAAAGCCGAGATTTATAGTTTATCTGGGAATTTGATCACATCAGAGAAACTATCCGGACAAAATACTCGGGAAGAAATTTATGTAAACAATCTGAACCCGGATATTTACATTATCCGCGTAGTATCAGGCGGAAAAACATATTCCCAGAAAATCATGATCCGATAACGGTTTATATGAGAGATTTCAGCTAAAATAATATTCACACATTTATAACAAACCATGAAACATTTAAAAAACAGAAAAACAGAAAGTACCGGTGCATATCACCATCCGGTTCTCAGATTCGCACTGTTTCTGTTGATCGCATTTTTATCGTTCGGAACAACTTTTGCACAAAATTCAACGATAAAGGTCAATGGTACGGTTGTCGATGAAAACGGTGACGTGATCATAGGCGCCAATATATCCGTAGTCGGAGGTACAGCAAGCACCGTTACCAATATAGAAGGAAAATTCAGTATTCAGGTCAAAGAAAATTCTTTGATACGAGTTTCTTTTATCGGATATAAAGCACAAAATGTCCGTATAGACAAAAATAAAAAGGACATTAAAGTAACACTTGCCGAAGACACGAAAAAATTGGATGAAGTCGTTGTCACCGCTTTAGGAATAAGCCGGGATGCTAAATCTTTAGGATATGCCCGCCAATCTATCGACATCGGTACGACAACAGAAGTCCGGGATGCAAACTTGCTGAACATGCTGTCCGGAAAAGTATCCGGCGTGCAATTTATTTCGGCCGGCGGACCGACATCTTCAACACGTGTCGTTATTCGTGGAAATAACTCTCTTACCGGGAACAATCAGCCGCTATATGTCATAGACGGTATTCCTATTATGAACGAAATGGGAGAAGTCGATGACATGGATTACGGTAACGCCGCAAACAACATCAATCCCGATGATATCGAAAGCATCGAAGTATTGAAAGGCGCTAATGCAGCCGCCTTATATGGATCGGACGGTGCAAACGGAGTTATTCTGATCACGACAAAAAAAGCTTCTCGCAAAGCAGGACTCGGTGTTTCGTATGGATTTAACATGATGTTCAACACATTATACCAATACCCGATGTACCAGAATGTTTACGGAAGCGGTAACGCCGGACAACTACATACAGGAATCAACACATACGATAAAAGCTGGTATGATCCTTCATTACCCTACGGAATGGCAAACCTTACGACCGATTATTCGCAATTGTGTTTCGGTATGCCGATGCTGGGATTTGATGTAATCGGACGCAACGGACAAGTAAAAAAATATGTCCCCGGAGACAATAATATCAGCGGACTCTATCAAACCGGTTATATGATGACCAACAGCGTATCGATCGATAAAGTTGCAGAAATTGCATCTATCCGTTTTTCTTATACCAATACCCACGGGAACGATATATTGGAAGGATTTAACGAACGAGACAGACACGCTTTCAACCTACGCACTACGATGAAACTAAAAAAATGGTTAAGTATCGATGTCAATACCCGTTATACGATAGACAATGTAGATAACCGCGCATTCCGTAATAATTCAAACCGAAACCCGATCTACATGCTGACCCAAGTTCCTCGTGACGCATCGTACGAAGAATTATCCGATTATAAAAATCCGGACGGTACACCTCACTCTTTCAGAGGATTCCAAAATCCGTATTGGTCTATGCACGAAACCTCGAATGCAGATACCAAACAATGGTTCTTCGGTGATATTACATTGAATTTCGATCTTTACAAAGGATTAAGACTCAGATTACGGGGAGCAACGGATATACAGACCGGATCGGGATGGACATTCTCCAACTACAACTCTCCGTTCGATGTCGACGGACAATACGACGAATTTCAGGAAAATTCATACAACAACAACTACGAAGCCTTGTTGATGTATAACAAACGAATTAAAAAGTTCAGCATCAATGCCAATTTCGGAGGTTCGGTGCGTACGCAACAAAGCAAAAAGATCCAAGACCGGGTAAATGCACTGATGCAACCTGACGTAAAGAGCCTCGAAAACAATGCTGCTCAAATAAAAGCGACTACAGGATATAACAAAAAAACAAAAGAATCGGTATTCGCTACTGCCAGCTTCGGATATGGGGACTTTATCTATTTGGACGTAACCGGACGCAACGACTGGTCCTCCGCTTTAGGTCGCGGCAATTGGTCTTATTTTTATCCCTCCGGAAGTATCAGCTTTGTATTCAGCGAATTACTAAAAAACACAGCTATCAACAAAGTGTTATCATTCGGTAAAATCCGAGGTTCTATTGCAAAAGTAGGTAATGATACCGGATTCGACATGTTATATAGCAGTTACAGCTATAAAGGTTCTTATCTGGACATGTCTTGGTTCGAACGCGATAATCTGGAAAAAAATCCGAATATAAAGCCGGAAACGACTCGTTCATGGGAAGTCGGGGCTGACCTCCGTTTCTTCAAAAATCGTTTGAATATAGATGTTACTTATTATGATAAATCTACTTTCGACCAAATCGTACGGGCAGATGTCACTGCAGCACGTGGAGCTAATCAACTGATGTTCAATGCCGGAGAAATACGGAACTGGGGAACAGAACTCACAGTGACCGGAACACCGGTAAGAACAAAAGATTTCGAATGGACAACCTCTCTCAACTGGTCGAAAAATAATTCGGAAGTCGTATCGCTCATCGATGGAGTAAGCCGTTATATGTTGACCTCATGGAACGGACTGAACGGTGTACAAGTATATGCCGAAGTCGGTAAACCTTACGGACAAATGTATGGTACCGATCCGGTGAGAAATGAGCAAGGCCAGTTCCTTGTAAATGCAGAAGGCCGTTATGCTCAAGAGGTCGATCACTATTTCGGCTCGGTATCTCCCGACTGGATCGGAGGATGGAGTAATAAATTCAGATGGAGAGACTTAGACTTCGGATTCCACTTCGACTTCAAAAAAGGCGGTAAAGTTTGGTCCTATTCGGGATATGAAGGATCTCGTAACGGACTCACGGTACAATCTTTGGACGGTCGTGAAGAATATCTTTACAGTAATCTGATTGTCGGAGAAAATACAGAAGAACGCCGGGGCTTTTTGCAACCGCAATACACAAACAAGGCCAATACCGACTACGCAGCCAACTATGTCCCGTATATAGATGCATCACGTCCCAAAGGCGTATATGCTCCTAATCGGGTGTACAACGAAAGTGTAGCATTCTGGGCCGGTCAACCTTGCAATATAGCCTATGAACCGCAAAACTACTGGCAAGGAGAATCTTCCAGACAACTAAGCAGATATGTATATGACGCTTCTTATATCAAATTGCGTGAAGTAAGTATCGGATATAATCTACCGAAAAAATTCTTGAGAAAAACCCCGTTCAAATCGGCACGTATAGCTGCAGTCGGACGTAACCTGGCAATCATACTTCAAAATACGCCGAGAGGACTTGATCCGGAAGCTACAAGTACGACAAGCAACGGACAAGGCCTTGAAATGGGTTTTGCCCTGCCTTCGGCAAATTATGGTTTTGACCTGAAAGTATCATTCTAAACAAACACATTTGTGAAAAAAACAATAATATCTATCTGTACAGCCATCGCATTGGGCACTGCGGTTTCCTGCACCGATAACTTCGAAGATATAAATATCAATCCCAACAAAATATACGAAGCAAATATGGAAAGTATTTTTCCGGGATCGGTATATAAGACAATCAATGCCATGGCAGAGCTCAATTATAACCAAATGTGCTGGTGGGCACGCTATTCCGGACATTTCGGAGGCTCTGTCGATATGAATGAAAGTACATCGGATTCTTTTTACAAAAAATTTTATGTCGAAATCATCCGTGATCTTGAATTGAGCGAACGTCAATATGACGGTGTTCCGGGCTATGAAAACCGAGTAGCTATCGTCAGGACATGGAAAGCTTATATTTACTCGATCGTCGTATCTATGTATGGAGGCATGCCCTTGTCTGACGCCATGATTTTCGATCCGAATAAATTCCTCGTAAAACACGATACAGAAGAAGAAATGTACCGGCAAATCCTGGATATACTGAAAAAAGCATCCGAAAGCTTTAACCCTGACGCCAGCACGACCGACGTATTGAAAAAAGATCCTGTATTCAGAGGTACAAGCGGAACAACCAGCGACATCATCAAATGGCGCAAATTTGCCAATACTCTTCGTCTGGAAGTCGCTATGCGTGCAACCAATATTGCACCCGATCTGGCAGAACAACACGCCCGGGAATGTATGGAACATGAAGACTGGATTATTGCTTCTTTAGACGATATGGTTGCTCCGGCATGGGGTAGTGACGTTTCGAATGACGTATCTTACTACTACAACCGTTTTTTGAAAAAAATTCCGACAGAAGGATTCCGTGAAGGAGACTACCCTCGTATAAACGAATATTTTTTCATTTATTTGAGATCATATAACGATCCTCGGTTAGAAGCGTTCGTAGACCCGACAGAAACACTGAATCAATACACAGTAAACGATACAATAACCCGTCCCAACCCATACGAACCGGGATTTAGGGATTCCATCGCCGTAACTTATCGTATTCCACACCTGCCGAGTCCTGAACGTAGCGGAATTTTACCTCGCGGCTGGGAGGTTGCTATCGACCCGAACTCTCCGAACGGTACTACCAAATATGAATCGCCTTATACCGGTATATTGGCAACTCAATGGTCTTTGATCAACTATGACTTCATCAAACCGGATGCGAAACATATCATCATGAACTGGGCAGATGCCTGTTTCCTAAAAGCCGAAGCTGCTTTACGGTACGGAATAGGATCTAAATCGGCAGAAGGTTATTATTACGAAGGAATAGAAGCCTCTTTTGCTCAATACGGATTAACAAGTGCGGTAAAAGAATATAAAGAACAAAACGGTATCAAATGGAACACGAACGGAAAAGGATTGACCGACTTCCGCTGTCTCTATCATGCAGATATTAACGGAGAAGGAGATTTTGATAATCACTTGGAACAAATTATCAAACAACGTTATATAGCCGACTACTTCAACGGATATTCGGCTTGGTGTCTCGAACGTCGTACCCGAGTATTGAAATTTCCTCCGTTTTTCTGTAACAGCACAACAGAAGGAAGTAACGGAACATACGACTTTATCCCCGAGAGATACGTATATCCTTTGTCTGAAATAACAAATAACACTGCCGCCTACTGGAATGCCGTTTCTGACTTGTTGGCACAAAGTCCGTATCCGATAAACAACATACGCAAAGGAGACAACCTTCAAACTCATTTGAAAATGTCTTTAGTTAATCCTTTATTGGAAAATGCTGATGCTAACTATATGAACCGGACCATCGCTTACAGCAGCCGGCATTTACAAAAATGGTACGGCAATACAGAAGAAGAATTTATCAAAAACGTCCAAAAAATATATCCGGATGTAACCAGCAGCAAATTATTGCGCAAATATATCGGTTACAAAGCGACAGTTATCAGTACTTACGAACCTAAATAATAGACTTTGTTATGAGAACTTACATAAATCATACTTTAAAATTGGTAATGGGATTAGGGTTAATAGCCGGATTATCCGGTTGTGACAAAGACCGAGGACCTTCGGTCGAAGATCATTTCCTGAACTATGAGATCCCGAATGTCGAACTAACGGCAGATTGCCCGGTAGGTGCATTTTATTATCAAAGAGGAAATTTGGATGACGGTAAATTAGCCCGTTTAGCTCAACCTTGGGATCAATCGAAAGGACAACTCGGTGCAAACGTGAGACCGATATTGACAGAACAAATGAATTTCGATGTCAAAAATCCCGAATCGGTAGAGTTATACCAACAACAAGTAGATTGGGCAATACAAGGTAGAATCGACTTCTTTATATTGCCGGCTATACAAATCGATCTTAAAACATTTCTGAATAGTGGAAATGTGACAATGACCGATGTTCTCGGAGGTAAAAAAGGCGCAGAATATACCGATGACGATACAGGAGAGACAATCACCGGAAATCCGGTACAATTACAGCGTGAAAACGGAAGGTTGAGATATGCAATTTCCATCAACCCCAATAATATTACTAATGGATTGAGTAATAGCAAACTGATCGAAGATATGCCGGATGAAACAATCAGTACGGGAGAAAAAATGTCACGGACAGACATTATGTGTAAAGCTTTTGAACAAATAGCCGTAAATTATTTTGGAGATGACAATTATTATCATATAAACGGGAGACCTCTGGTAGTCATCTTTAATCCGCACAAAATTTATACGAAAGATTCGAAAGCTCTTTATGATAAATTGCGTACAGCAGTTCGTGAAGCTTGTGGAAAAGAAATATTTATAGTAGCACAGCAAGATGCTTGGGCGCCTACCGGACGCTTCGAGGTTTTCCATTGTGCTGGAAAAGTCGATGCGATTACCACAAAGAGCATGTATGATCAGAATAATTTTAACCGTGCTTACATGTATCCTCAAATGATCGATCAGAATTGGAAATATAACCAAGAGTTTGCTGCGTCACATTTCCAGATCGATTTTATACCGACGATCAGCCCGTCCCGTAATGCTTACATAAATATGGGTAACCAATATAACCAACCGATAGTGGATAAAAATCCCGACACCTTCCGAACGATGTGTAACGTTGCAAAAAGACATTTGGGCGGTACTCGGATCGTATTCCTCGAATCTTTCAATGATTGGGCGTACTATTCAGCAATAGAACCTACCGATCCGGAATACGGAAACGGTTATGGAATGACTTATCTCGATATATTAAGAGAACAATTTAAACTCTGATTCTAAATTAAATATCATCATTTCGAATAGTTTATTGTAT
>NZ_CEWDCG010000121.1:0-9597 GCF_982436375.1 Coprobacter sp.
TCCTTTCATAACCTACCCAATAATACATCAACATCTAATGATCAGTAATAAAGTTCTTATTCAAGATTCTAACCTTACGAAGAATTTTAATTACAGATCAAATATAAAAATTGTTTTTCGATATAAAAAGGAATTAAAAATAATTTGAAGACTTTATAACTATGCGAAAACTTTACAATTCAAAATCAATCATACAGAAGCGATTCCTTCTATTTCTATCAATAATTCATCCCGACACACATCAGCTAAAAGATAAATAGACTCAACATCGGAATATAGCTTTTCAACAATCACTCGGGCATTTTCCATTAAAGAAATATCTTTCAGATATACTCGGCAACTTTTTAATCTATAAGAAGACCCGAAAAACAAAATACCTTGCCTTCGAATATTTTCTTCTGAAATCAGATAATCGATATTTTCTATTGTTGCTTGAGTCTGCTTTTCAATACCGACTTCCAAAAGACTTTCTTCTCCACGTATAGCTGCAGTTCCCGACACATAAACTATTTCATATTTTTCCTGCTTTACCCGTTTAGCACGTTCAAATTTAGGAGTAGTTCTACTTTGAAAACGAGGATCTTTCTCCCCGAATAGAACACCTTGCGAATAAGCATGTGCCGCGACTTGCCAACCATTATCTATTGCATCGATCTTTATAGAAGCGTCATCCGCATAAACCGCATTGATATCGACAACAATTCCTCCACACGCCGTTCCTATTCCTGTTGCCGCAGGATAACCTTCAGGCCATTGTGAATAATTATAAAAAAAACTTCGTGCATCATTAAAATCCTGATAATGTTGATGTTCTCCGTCAAATGCCGTAATCTGTTCAATATAATTCCATTGTCGGACGATAGAATGTACAGGCATGTTCTCTATCTGCAATATCTTTTCGACAATATCAAATACATTGTAAGATTGAACGGAGAAACTTTCGTCTAAATTATCGCTCATTACTCCTCCTAAAAAGAGATGTTTCACATGAGAGGATGTTACTGTAATATAAAAATTTGTCCACAACGATTTATATTCAACCGTCTCCCCTTGAAGTATTTTCAATTCATGAGCTTCCATAACCAAACCGCTACCGTCCAAGGGTTTCTGAGCTACATAACTAATTACAGGGAGTTTATCTCCAAAATGGATATCGGCTTCTTTTCGAATAATATCAAGCTCTTCCCGATAACGGACATTATCCGTAACGTCTCCGAAAAAGACCAGACGGACAGGGACATTTTTCGGTTGATACCTATTCAATAAAGACCTTACCATGGCAGAAAAGTCCGCCTGGCTTTCCCTTAAAGAGCGACATATATAACGACAATCATTCATTCCTGCTATTCTTATTTTTTCGCAATATTTTTTGCAACGCTTAATTTTGATACAAAAGTACAAAATGATACAATCTTGTTGCAATACCTAAAAATAGGTAAAAATAAAAATGCCCGAACATCAAATGACGACCGGACATTCTTAAAGCCTATCTAAATTTTACGATGAGGAAATTCTCAAACTCGACCTGTACAAAATTCAAACAGACTCTTACCCCTAATAATGAAAACCTAATAATTATTTATTTACTATCTACAGGTCCGTCCAACAATAAATCGTGCTGTACCTTTTTATTTTTTCCAGACTGTACATTATCCTTATTCAAATCTATTTTCATCACAGAAAAGAATCGTTCCCAAAAAGCCGCAGTCTCTTTTGTATCGACAAGATAGTTTATAGAAGAAACTGCTATCACCGATTTTCCTAAAGGATAGGTAACCATTGCTACCCCTGATGGTTTCTGTAGCTTTTCATATAATACTACTTGTGCACATTTCCTATTCTCCGGAGCCCGATTAAAGAGAGACCAATCGACTCCCGAGGCATCGAAAACGATAGTTCCCTCATCGACAAAAGCTCCTGAGAGTCCCTGTTTAAGGATGGGTTCTTTACTATCTATTTCTGAAAAATAAAGTGCCGGGACAGTAAAATATCCTCCCCATTCAGATCTTTCACCGGGATTAAATGCCGTCGCCGTTCTATTTGTCGTTTCAATATTTGCAGGCAATAACGGTAAAATCTTCGAATCAAGACCTTTAGTGGCTGTCATTATCAGAATCGTACGACCGGATTTTTTAGCAGATTTCATAACAGCGGCAAATTGCTTTAATTGATCGTCATCGATGTTCTCTCCATCAACAATTACCACAGAAGACTTTTTATCCTTAGAAAACGTTATCCCTGTTTTTCTTAAATGACCAGCCAATGCTCCGGTTTTATCTCCGATAAAAAATACTTCGGAATGCACCGGCTGAGGAAGAGCTGCGGGTTTCGGAATTTTCAACTCCGTATAATGATCCCATTCGCAAGGTTTATCTGCTAATGCAGCCTTTAAGGCATGAAACATAGGCAACGGTTTATAGAGAGGCAATGAAGGATCGATTCCCGGATTAAAAGTTGTCACATAAGGCGGAATGCGCTCAAATTGATATCCAGGCTTACCCTCTTCATAAACTTTTCCGGCAAATACACCGTCCTGCCCATCCGGTAAACGGGAATAATCGCCATAACCGAGATTCAGATGTTCCAATCCGAACCAACAAACTTCGGACGGTGAATAATAAGCCAAAAACGGTTTTGCCATTTTCTGTACATTCTGATATACATCTACTGCCAAAGCTTCATTACGTCCGAAATAAGAAATATATGGCTTATCTCCTGCAAACTGATACAATTGATCAGGTTTCCCATAATAGGTGGCTCCCGATTCTCCGACAATCATCGGTTTATCTTTCTTCTCCGGTAATAAATCCAATTTCAGCCCGTGCCCGAAATGCTTACTCCACACAGGTAATCGCCCGTCTAAATCCCGGTCTCCGTCACAAGTTATAAAACCCCTCGTCGGATCCCATGCCGGCACACGATCTGCAAGTTCTACAATTTTATCATCCCATTTTTTCGCCACCTCTTTAGACGGTTTATTTAAAAGAGCAATAGCAAATAATTCATTACCGACACTCCAACCGATTACAGAAGGGTGATTTCTGTCTCGAAGAATCAGACGTTCCAAATGTTCCGCATAATGTTCCCAAGCTTCAGGTGCTTCAAAATTAAGATTGATAGAACTTCCGAACAATCCGGTTTCATCCAATACCATAATTCCCATCTCATCCGCCAAATCATAATACACACGCGGCCACGGCTGTGCGTGAGGACGTACCGAATTCCCTCCAAAATCCTTAATCATCTGCAACCATGCCCAAGCAAAACGACGTGAACAGATATAAGGACCGAAAGGGTGCTGTATATCACCGATACACTGAATTTTCTTACCGTTCAACAAAAAGTCTGTTCCCGACAGTTTGAACTGACGCCATCCGAAACGAATATCCTTAATATCATACGTTTGTTTCTTATCTGAAATTTTCAAAGAAAGCATATACAAATTAGGGGTTTCGGGTGACCAAAGTTTCAATCGATTTCCTACTTTAGTTTGTAAAGTTACTTTTTGTGTTTCTCCCGGTTTTAAAGTCACAGATACCGGATCTATCGTCAATGCCGTATGTCCTAATGTCCATTTAATCTCAGGAGCATCCAAAATCGTTTTTCCGGCATTATTGATCCACTCACGAGCATCACCTCCTAATAAAATAGTTTTAAGTTGTCGAGACTGATTGATTATATTTACATCTATTTCCAGTTCATCACGATCCACCCAAGGCTTTATAAAAGCTTCCGTTACCCGAACTTCAGGTACAGCCCACAAAAATACATCTTGCCAAATACCGACGATCTTATCGGTATTAGAACCCAATGCATAAGTTGTTTTCATTTTTTTATATTCCGGATGAAATTTCTGGAAAAGAGTATTATGGCGTACACCTACTAACAACTCATTCGGCTTATTCCAATCAATATAATCGGTAACATCCGCATCAAACGGCAAATATTGGTCAAAATTCCGACAAACTTCTTTACCATTGACCTTTACAACACATTCTCCTGCAACAGCTTCAAAATGAAGTATCAGACGATTATCTTTTTTCCAATCGGCAGGTATCGAAAACTCCCGGCGTAACCACCCCATTTTTTCTCGTATCCAAGAGGATGGATATGAGGGATAATAAACAGAACTCGGAGCGTAAGGATTCTTTGAACCCTCTCCGGTCTCTATTCCACCGCCCCAATCATTTACATTCCACGGTGACGGAATTTTTATTTTTACTCGTTCCCACTGCCCCTCTCGAGGCTCTGTCAATATGGGGGCAACTCCATTCCCCTGCTTCCAATCACGAGACACGGCTACCGGTTGAAAATCCCACAGCCCGTTCAAACATATTTCTTGCCGATACGGTTTTTCTTGCGGTGACACAAGTCCTTCTGCAGGAGAAAAATCCCGATTAAACACGACTTTATCCTTTGCAAACAACAAATCTCCTCCCGTCAATAATGCTGCCGTCAAACTCAAAATTGCAATAGTATCTCTCATGTAAATCAAATTAATACGTTTTAAATAATTCCTTGTTAGGTTCTTTCCCCATTTCAAACTCCAATACTCCCCCACTGGCAAGCATTTGATGAGAAAAACGAGGTTCGGATAACGGTAAACCGTTCCATTTTACAGACTGGACATACTTATTTTCTTTACTGTTATTTAATGCTTTTACTACAAATGTCTTATCCCCGGACAATCGCACCGTAACTTCGTCAAACAACGGACGGCCGATCTCATAAACCGGAATACCCGGACAGAAAGAATAAAATCCCATGGAATTAAGGACATACCAAGCCGACATTTGACCACAATCTTCATTTCCCGAAATTCCATCCGGATCATCGTGATATAAAGTACAAAGAATAGAATCGACCAAAGCCTGGGTCTTCCATGCTTCATCTACATAATTATAAAGATAAGGGATATGATGACTGGGTTCATTTCCATGTGCATATTGTCCTATCATTCCTGTAACATCGAGAGCTGCACCGGCATCTCCGGTCAACTCCGAGGACATTGAAAACATAGAATCCAACTTGGCAACAAAAGCATCCTTTCCTCCCATTTCTTCGATCAATCCGGGAACATCTTGAGGAATAAACCAACTCCACTGCCACGCATTTCCCTCTACATAACAAGAACCCTTAAAAGCCGCTCTCGGATCAAAAGGCGTTACCCATGAACCATTCATATTGCGACCTCTCATCAAACGGGTCTCAGGATCAACGTAGTTTTTCCAATATTCTCCTCTTTTTGTATAAGTATCAGCTATATCTTTCTGATCCAAATCCTCTGCCATCTGCACGATCAGCCAGTCATTATATGCAAACTCTATACCTTGCGAGACCGATCTTCCGCAACGATCGGCCGGTACATAACCTAATTCGTTTTTATACTTTAATTCCAAAGGCATAATACGAGCAACAATAGAAGCCGGCATCATAGGTGTAATACCCGTCGTATCATAAGTAGATGAACGGACACATGCCAACAAAGCTTTATTTATGTCAAAATTACGTTGATTCTTGAAAAAAGCATCGGCAATTACCGATACAGCATGATAACCGATCATCGTACCGGTTTCGTTCGAAGCCAGTTCCCATTTGGGAAGTACGCCGCTCTCATCGTATTTTCTCAAGAAAGCCCGGATAAATGCCTGATTAATATCGGGACGAATCACCGTATATAACGGATGCAATGCCCGGAAAGTATCCCACAAAGAAAAAAGAGTATAATTCGTATAAGAAGTGTCTTGTACGATCGTGTGTCCCATTGTCCGGTAACGTCCGTCAACATCAGAAGCGATACAAGGCGATATGGCCGTATGATATAAGGCTGTATAGAAAATTTCCCTTTGTTCAGCATCATCGGTCTTGACATCGATAACCGAAAGTTCGTTATTCCATATTTTACGGGCATCCGCTACGGTTTTATCAAAATCCCATCCCGAAATATCAGCCTTCATATTTTTCTTCGCACCTTCACAATCGACAGAAGAAATGCCGACTTTAACCAGAACCTCTTTTTTTGCCTCCTCAGGAATAAAAGTCAACAACGCCTTTGCCGTTTTCGCTTTCACGAGATTTCCCTCAATTAATGTATCTCCCGAATACAACGTATGAGTAAACGGTCTTGAAAACTCTGCATAAAAATAAACATAATGATTTTTTGCCCATCCCGTCGTATATTTCATTCCCGAAACAGTAGAATCATTTACAATCCGTATTTCCGTAACCGGATGTTGATGACCATGAATCGTAGGCTCCATATCTATAATCAAATTGGCAGCTTTACCTTCCGGATATGTATAACGATGAAAACCTGTTCTCAGGGCAGCAGTCAACTCAGCGGTAATATCATAATCGGACAACCGAACTTTGTAATATCCCGGAACAGCCTCTTCTTCTTTATGAGAAAAACGAGAACGATAGCCTGAATCAGGATCTTCCGCATTTCCTGATACCATAAATTTATTTTCTCCGGAAGTAGGCATCATCAGTATGTCCCCGTAATCTCCGATTCCCGTACCGCTCAAATGCGTATGACTGAACCCGATTATAGAGCTATCGGCATAATAATATCCGGAACAGCCGTCCCACCCGAACAATCGCGTATCAGGGCTCAACTGCACCATACCGTGAGGCAACGTAGCACCGGGATAGGTGTGGCCGTGCCCACCTGTCCCGATGAATACATTAACATAATCTACATACTCTTTGACAACATGAGTTTGCGAACAAGAAAAAAACAATCCTGAAAAAACAATAACTGCTGCCAGATGACACCCTATTAATTTCATATTCTTCATAACTATTCTTAATTAATTCTGCGATTATTTTCTAACAGGTTGGAATATACTCAACGGTATCTCTTTCCTCAACATTTTCCCGGCTTCCCCTACCAACCATAAATAATGATCGCTTTGCAATCCCTCTTCTATCGGCACAAACGATTCCGGGACACGGGTAGCGCATTTAAATATCGCAGTTCCCTCGTCTATTTCATCGAACATAGCTATATACAACATCTCTGCACCCATAGAAATAGCTCCGGATAACTGTGCCCAGAAAAAATCACCTTTATTTCTCGGTATTTGAGTAGTATTAGGACCGTACATATTTTTCCAAGAAAAACCGGGAAAAGCCAATGGTGCATAATCAACCCCATTTTTATTACACCAATCTAAATGTTCCGCTATAATCGGCTGCATATTCAGATACACCTTACCATTATACCATCCCACAAACCAAGGCATTACGATATCGCATTCTTTAATCAAATCCAATAATTCGGCTTGACTTGCAGAAGGAGTTTTTCCTTCTTTGGGAAGCCACCTTGCCGGAGTCCCCAGCATAACGCTATATCCCCGTTTCCGGATTTCTTTCACCAATTTTGCAGCATCCTCCACATCATAAGAACGGCCGGGGAATCCCACTCCCCAAACAGCTACCAACGGTTTTTTATTATGGAAAAGATAGGTCGGCACTTTTTTTCTTTTCTTAAACTTATAAGTACTATCCAGCTCATCCAAATCCGACAGTACAAAATCGACATCGGTCTTTTTCATTCCGCTCAGATCATACATTATGCAAATCGCCCTGTCATATTTTCGGGCAGAAGAAACAGCAGAAGCAAGAACTTTATTAAAATGCATTTTTCCACTCTTTCCTTTTACTTCATTGACAAATCGTTGCATGAATACTCCACTTAAACCATACTCTTTCATCCAACGAAAATGGGTATCTACCGTAGAAGGGTCATGCGAACTGAATGTATAAGCCGGAGTACTGTCATCAAAAACAAACTTCGTCTTATAGACTTTCTTATATTCCCGTACATCAGGCCACATATCGATAGTACAACATCCCGGTTCAAAACGTCCTTTCGGTCCTGAATAATGATACCAGCCCCGTCCCGCACCGTCATCGGGAGCATTGAACCAACCTTGGTAGCCTGCCATTATCAGCCCCTTATATGAATTATATTTTGTATTTTTCGCAGAGATCGTGATAAACGGAAAGATCATGATAATCACGAAAAATAAACGATTCTTGTTCTTCATGCGTATATACTTTTAATATTCCTTTTTCTTTATCGATTACGAAAACAAAGTAAAAACCCCATTATTAATTTTTACTTAATAAGCCGATAAATAAATTCTTAAAAAAGTGTACAATTGACCTTTTAACTTCATTTTCTCAAAAAAAATATCCGCTGACAAAGATTTTCTGCCCATGTCAACGGATATTCTTACTCGATCACAGTCTATGTCGCTATATTACTTCAGCATCGATTTCCAATTTCCCGAATAATATGCAACAGTCAACTGTTTTAATTTTTCCTGATCTCCTTTCTGCATAAAAGTGTGTTCAAGATCTTTATAGATATAGAACTGCAACCAATAACCGTTATTGTATTGCTGACGGACAGAAAGCGCCTGCATCAATTTAGCATACCACAATGTCTGTACATTATATTTATGCGCAACTTGAACGGCAGTCATTGCATTTTTCCACATCGATTTAGACATTTTCTTCATCATAGAAGTATAATCTTTATATTTGAATGTAGAAATATCGATCAACTCACAGCGATCATCCAGCCCCAGTGCCTTTAAATCTATCGTCATCTCGAACTTTTTATCTCCGTCAAGATCATATTCGATATAATCGAAAAAGCCGTTGTCATCTTTATCGGTATATTTTACAGTACCGAATTTTCCGGGCTGCCGGTCCATACCCATCCACATACGATCCCAGCCTTGATAATAATTGGCATTCTGGTCTATGCGCCAGCAACCCCATTCAGCTCCATATAAATGTAAACGACCGTCGAACTTACCTACATATAATTTACCTTTTCCCGAATTATCCATATCCCATTCTCCCCGGTCTCCGGCAGCATCAGACTGTTTATTATTATCAATACCGCCATTTTTCCAGCCGATTTTGAACGGATCTAACGGATCATAAAATACTACTCGCTCCCAACGTCCGCAATCATCGTCTTCGTCATATACAAAATTAACTCTCGACCACTCTCCTCTTTTAAAGATCATCTCTTTAGCACTTTTATGGTCGGGATACAAAAATTCTGTCAATTGACGGTAACGAGGATCCATGAAAAATTTATCCGCCTCAGGCATGCCTCGCAAATTATTAACTTTATGTACCTGATCAGTGTAATCGAAACCTTTACCTTGAAAACCTATTGTAAAATCAAAATCAAATTCGTTACCAGGACCATTGTCGTTATCTAAATCGACAGCCATAGAAACCCAATCGATACGTCCTTCCAACTGACGGTTTACATAACTATTCGAAGGTTTGCTTCTATCTTTTATTTTAGGAGAATCGACAAACCGTATAGCCATTTCGGTCAGACCATCGCCATCTTCATCATAAAACAAAAACGGATTTTCCCAATTCAAACGTAAATCTTTAATGTCATAAGTAGATGTATGAATTTTCATGAACATCGTCTGACCGCTATAATCTTCATAAAAATCGCAAACTCCGTTTTTATCCCAACAGCGTAAACTAAAATCATTCCAATTAATATAATTGAAAATATTATCTTTATCCAAATCACGCATAATCATATAA
>NZ_CEWDCG010000122.1:0-9409 GCF_982436375.1 Coprobacter sp.
AATTGGCAGATAAAGTAAAATAATATTTTACTTCGAACTTAAAAAAAGAAGGGACTATCCGAAAATAAGGATTGTCCCTTTTTTGTGTTTTATCGTATGCCTGTTCATCGCAATAAAAGCATAGAATACGGTTTAAATTTTGTCTGATTCCTTGTTCAAAGGATATTGCTTCGAATGTTTTTGTGTGGTAAAATCATTAAGCATCCTATTTAAAGTATTATCTTTGTACCCGTTAAAGAATTCGATAGAAAAAAACGGATATAAATATGAAGATTGAGAATAAGATTGCCGAAGCTGTCATTTCTGCGCTGAAGGCTTTGTACGGGATCGAGCCGGAAATGTCGGCGATACAATTACAAAAAACGAAGAAAGAATTTGAAGGGCATTTGACTCTTGTCGTTTTTCCGTTTTTAAAGGCTTCTCATAAAAATCCTGAAGCGACTGCTACGGAAATCGGTGAATATCTGATTAAAAACGAACCGGCTGTCGCATCATTTAATGTGATTAAAGGGTTCTTGAACTTGGTGATTGATTCTACATGCTGGATAGAACAATTGAATGAAATAGCTTCTGATGCCCGGTATGGAATAAAAGAGCCGGAGCGGGACGCTCAATTGGTAATGATAGAATATTCTTCTCCTAATACGAATAAACCGTTACATTTGGGGCATGTACGTAATAATTTATTGGGTTACAGCATTTCTGAAATCTTGAAGGCAAACGGAAATAAAGTCGTGAAGACCAATATCGTAAATGATCGGGGGATTCATATTTGTAAATCGATGCTTGCCTGGGAAAAGTGGGGAAACGGTGTCACTCCCGAATCTTCCGGTAAAAAAGGAGATCATTTGATCGGAGATTTTTATGTGCTTTTTGATAAGCATTATAAGCAGGAAGTTGCCGAATTACAGGAAAAAGGAATGACGAAAGAAGAGGCTGAGGCTTCTTCCCCGCTTATGGCAGAAGCTCGGGAAATGCTTCGTAAGTGGGAAGCCGGAGATGAGCAGGTGCGTTCGGTATGGCGTATGATGAATGATTGGGTATATGCCGGATTTGATGAGACTTATCGGAAGATGGGCGTGGATTTTGATAAAATCTATTATGAATCGCAAACTTATCTGGAGGGAAAGGAAAAAGTTCTTGAAGGTTTGGAGAAAGGAATTATGTATCGGAAAGAGGATGGTTCGGTATGGGCTGATCTGACGGCTGAAGGACTTGATCATAAATTGCTTTTACGTGCCGACGGAACTTCTGTTTATATGACTCAGGATATAGGTACGGCCAAGCTCCGTTTTCAGGATTATCCCATCGATAAAATGGTATATGTTGTGGGGAATGAGCAGAATTATCATTTTCAGGTACTTTCTATTCTATTGGATAAGCTCGGTTTTAGTTGGGGTAAAGATCTTGTCCATTTTTCTTATGGAATGGTCGAATTGCCTGAAGGTAAGATGAAGTCGCGTGAAGGTACGGTCGTCGATGCCGATGATCTGATTGAAGAGATGGTGAATACAGCACGTGAGACTTCTTCAGAATTGGGTAAATTGGATGACTGTACGCCGGAGGAAGCAGATGCTATTTCGAATATGGTGGGTCTTGGAGCTCTTAAATATTTTATTTTGAAAGTCGATCCCCGTAAAAATATGACGTTTAATCCGAAAGAGTCTATCGACTTTAACGGAAATACAGGGCCGTTTATTCAATATACACATGCTCGTATATGTTCGGTACTGCGTAAGGCTGCCGAGTCGGGTATCGTTTTGCCGGAGACTGCAAATGAGAAAGTCGTCCTTTCTGATAAAGAAATATCCTTAATTCAGAATTTATCGGAATTTCCGGCTGTCGTTTCAGAGGCTGGCAGTCAGTTCAGTCCGGCTATTATAGCTAATTATATTTATGATCTCGTGAAAGAGTATAACCAATTCTATCATGATTTCTCAATCTTACGAGAGGAGAATACCGAGATTCGAAATTTCCGGCTTATTCTTTCCAGAAATGTAGCTAAAGTTATAAAAACCGGCATGAGTTTGTTAGGAATAGATGTTCCTGATCGTATGTAGAGAAATGAAGAAATAGAAGTGCCCCCTAAAAGTTTGACAAAAAGCTTTTAGGGGGCATTTCATATTGGTACGAACCGGTTCGGTTTATTTTTGAGGGTCTTGCTCACCTGTATTCGAGACTGTCATTCTATATTCCTTTGGGGTTGCATGATATAGTTTTGCAAATTCCCGATAAAAATGAGCTTTATTTTTGAATCCGCAATCGGCCATGATTTCTTGTACGGTTTTGGATGTAGTTCTCAGCCGTTTCTCAGCTTCCTGCAAGCGAAAGCTACGTATAAAGTCAGCAGGAGTCTTATCTGTCAGTTTTTTTATCTTGCGGTATAGTTGCACTCTGCTTATTGCCAGATCTTGAGATAAAGAGTCTTGATTATAGGTCTCATTATCTAAATTTTGTGATAGATATTCGAAGGCCTTGTTCATGAATTCTTTATCTTGTTTGTCTATTAATTTCCCGTTGAATTGTTCGGCGTATGCAAGAGGAGATTCCATATAGTGTTTTACTATTTCTTTATTTCCGAGCATACGTTCTACTGCAGCTTGCAGATGAGCAGGATGAAAAGGCTTTCCTAAATACATGTCTGCTCCGTATTCAAGTCCCTGAATCTGACTTTCGACCGACATTTTGGATGATAATAGTATGACCGGGATGTGTTTGGTCGTAATGTCGTTTTTTATTTTTTGTAAAAATGTGAGTCCGTCCATAACCGGCATTAAAACGTCGCAAATAATGAGATCGGGCAGAAACTTGTTTATCTTGTCTAAAGCATCTTGTCCGTTTTCGGCTTCTATTACGGAATATGAATTTAGAGTTTCGATAATAAATTGCCTTATTTCTTCTTGGTCATCGATAACGAGGATGTTTTTTGTTTTCTTTTCAGATACATCGGAAGAAATCGAATATTGTTGTTGATGACTTTTTTCCTGAGTTTTTTTGTCAACTTTATTGTCGGGCGAAATTGTTACGGTGAAAGTCGTGTATTCATTTATTTTGCTATCTACGACGATATTTCCGTTCAGAAGCTTGACCAAATCTTGACACATGGCTAAGCCTATGCCATTACGGGTGTATATTCCCTTAGATAATTGATTCTCGAAATTATCGAAAACTTTGAACCTATTAAATATCAGAGGAATATGCTGGGCGTCTATTCCTGTACCGCTGTTGGTGCAAGAAAAACAGAGCTCATTCTTGGCGTTAACGAACAGTTTGATTTCTATTTTTCCGTTTTTTGGAGTATATTTAAATGCATTGGACATAAGATTGAAAATAACTTTCTCTAAAGCATCTCTGTCAACGATCCATGCCGGAATATCGGGACGAATGTCTAATTGGATGTTTATCCTTTTCTGGTCGGCGATATCAAGGAAATTGTCCAAAGTATATTTAATCAGTTCAGGAATATCTATCGGTTCGAAATGCAGAGTTAAATGTCCGGTTTCTGCTTTACGGAATTCCATTAGTTGTTGTATCTGATTTCGCATTCGTTCTGCATTCTTTTTGATTACGCTTAGGTAGTTCCGGTTCTTTTCACTTAGATCGGGAGTACTCATCATTTTTTCGCAAGGACCGTAAATTAGGGTTATAGAGTTCGAAAATTCATGAGCGATATTGGTGAAGAAACGAAGTTTTGCCTGATGAATTTCTTCTTTTTTTTGTGTTTCCAGTTTCTCCAATTCAAGATTGTGTTGCATTTTCAATCGATATTTCTGAAATCGGAAAATGAAATATGCCAATAATAGGATAAGAATCAGATAAACTGTATATGCATATCCGGATTTGTACCATGGCGGTGTAATTTTGAACGGAAATGAGAAGCTGTCCCTGTTCCACTGATTATCGCTATTTGTATAAGCAACGTTCAATTTGTAGTTTCCGGGAGATAGATTTGACAGGATGATGTTCCGGTTATTGCCAATATAGATCCAATTTGCCGGTTTCTCTCCATCTCGGGTTACTTTATAAGCCATCTCGCATTTGCTGTTCGTTATATAGTCTAAGATAGAAAAATGAAAACTCAGTGAATTTTGTTTATAACTGATAGGATGATCATTCTTTAAATTAAGTGGTTGATCGATATTGTCTATTTTAAATGAATTTAAATATAGTGGCGGATTATAATTGCTCATTCCGATTTGGTCGGGGTGAAATACACTGAACCCGTTTACTCCTCCGAAATAGAGTTCTTGTCCTTCCGAAAATGAAAGGTATGCTCCGTCGGAGAATTCGTTATCCTGTAACCCTTCGTTATAAAAATAGTGTACGAATTGTTCTTGTTCGGGATTCATTCTGGAAATGCCTTTGTTCGTACTGATCCATATATGATGGGTGCGGTCTTCTAAAATTCCGTGTATGTTACTATTTGCCAGTCCTTCTTTTTCTGTATATCGTTTGATCCGAACTTTTCCGTTTTCTTCCGTTAACAGGTTTAAACCGGCAGTCGTTCCCGCCCAAATTCTTTTTTTATTGTCTATATATAAGCATATTACGTCATTGCTGCTTATTGTGTTTATATCTGATTTATCGTTTTTATACGCAGTAAAATATTCCCTTTTTATGTTCATGCGATTTATCCCGCCTCCCCGCGTTGCAATCCAGAGGATAGAATCTCCCTCTATTGCGAGTGAGTATATGACGTTATTATTGATGCTGTTGTTGCTTTGAGAGTTATATTTATAGTGTTTGTAATTTTTTATCTCGTATTCTCCTTTTGGGGTGCGGAAAATCGTCATTTTGAACAGTCCGTTACCGCTTGTCCCTACCCATAAAGTTGAATCATCGGCTTGCAGTAATGCGTAAACGGAGCAAATTTGCCGTATATTGAATATTCTGTTCGACTTCAGACTTTTTATTTTTTTCTCTTGAAAAGAATAGTAATTTAAACCTTTATTGTCCGTTCCTATCCAGAAATCTTGATTCGGACCTTGCGCTAAGGAGAATACCGAGTTGTTTATGAGACCGTCGTCTGTTGTAAATTTACGGGCTTGTTGTAAAGTAGCCCCTAAATACGTAATGGAGATGACACCTCCGCCTTTCGTTCCTATCCAAAGTTTGTTTTCTGCGTCTTTGTATATTGCCCTGACTGCGTAATTTCCGAGTTCGGGAATATTATTGCTTGTAAAAGTGTTGAAATAGTTTTGTGGGGGAAGAATACGGTAAATGCCTTGTGAATCAGTACCTACCCATAATATATCTTGTGTACCGGAATAGACTGATAAAACCGGAATACCACTTAATAGGATCGATTCTGTCTTGGTGTGTTTGTTATATTGAATTAATCCGGTATTTGTTGCAAACAGTATATTGCCCTCGTTTTCGAGGACTTCGTTCAATTCTCCATAAGGTTTTGATCCCCAATCAGAGAATTTTTCGGTTTGTATCGAGTAGTATCCTAATGTGTAATTTTCGTATTGAAACCATATTTTTTCTTTTTTGTCGTAGCAAAGATGCAAAAAGTCTGCAGGAGGAGTTATTTTTTGTTTCTCGGTAATTTTATCGGATTTGATTTTCAGACGGAAGATTTCACTTTTGTCATTTACAATCCATAGATTGTCTGAAGAATCGAAAAAAAGTTGTATTATATTGTTTTTGTCGATCTCGGGGATTGGGAACGGTTCGAAGTCTTCTGATTTCGTGTTGAATTTATATATACCGGACTTGTAAGAAGCGGCTAATATCAATCCTTCTGAATTGCGAGTTGCGAGAAAAGAGTGTTCTCTAAATGTCTCTTTATCTTTATATCCCAAATAATAAGGTTGGAATTTTTTTGTGGCGATGTTAAATCTGTTTATTCCGTAATCTGTCGTTATCCAAAGAATGTTTTTATTTTCTTCAAAAATTTGGCGTATTACAGGGTTTGTTATACTTGAAGAATCTTGACGGTTAGAACGATAATTTTCGAATTCAGCGCCGTTATATACATTTAGTCCATCCCATGTTCCTACCCAGATGAGTCCGTTTGAATCTTGAAAGATCGTTGTTATGGAACTGTTGGACAGGCCGTCGTTATTGCTTAGGCGAAGTATTCGAGATTCGTTTGCATATAGAATTTGTGTAAAGAAAACGATATATGCGATATTGAGTATTTTACGAAGCATGGGAATGTGATGTTATTTTGACGTTGTTGAATAAGAACATTTATATTGATTCATGTATAATATGCTTATGTAAAAGAACTTATAAGATTATATCTTAATAACGAAATGAAAGTAATAATATTTTCGGAGAATAGACGTGATAAAAAATCTTTTTTGTGTTTTCATGGCTTTATTTTAGATTTTATATATCCAGTATTTTGTGTTTTCTGAGACTGATTGTATCGATGAATTGCCGTATCGGTTTACCTGTTTTATTTGAAATGCAATTTCAGCTTTTTAGTGGAGACGAGAGTATCTTATTGTTTCAAAAAAGTATACAAACGTGACATATTTAAGAAAAAATCTATGTAGATACCTTTTTGAAATAATAAGATACCGGTAACGAGATACACCCATTTACATTTGCTTGTGAGTTCAGGTCGTTTGATAAGCCTGAAAAACACGAACGATGAAAATTTCATCACACTAAATATAATAAATTATGGATATAGCAAAGAGAAATCCTCAGAATCCGATTATGCGACCTAGCGATCTGAAGCCGGGAATTGAAGGTATGGAAATAGTATGTTTGTTGAATCCCGGGGTTTTCCGATATAATAATAAGATATGGTTGTTGCTTCGTGTTGCAGAGCGTCCTAAGCAAATCGAGAATAAAATCAGTTTCCCGATTTATAATAAAGACGGGAAAATAGAGATTCTCTCATTCGATAAGAATGATCCGTCTCTTGATGCTTCTGACCCGAGAGTAATCGGTTATCAGGGAAAGAATTATCTGACGACTCTCTCTTATCTTCGGTTTGTATGTAGTGAAGACGGAGTTCATTTTCATGAAGATCCTTCGTTCCCGCCTCTTTTCGGACGTGGCGACCTGGAAGCATTCGGAATCGAAGACTGTCGTGTTGCTACCATGGAAGATGGCTTCTTCTTGACTTTTACCGAAGTTTCTTCTGTTGCTGTCGGAGTCGGGTTGATCGAAACAAAAGATTTTAATAATTACATTCATCATGGTATGATTTTCCCTCCGCATAATAAAGATTGTGCTTTGTTCGAGGAAAAAATTAATGGAAAGTATTATGCTTTTCATCGTCCGAGTAGTCCGGAATTAGGAGGGAATTATATTTGGCTGGCCGAATCTCCGGACAGAAAACATTGGGGAAACCATAAATGTGTCGCTACCACACGTGAAGGGAAATGGGATTCTGCACGTGTAGGAGCCGGTGCTCCTCCTATCCGTACAGAAAGAGGTTGGCTCGAGATCTATCACGGTGCAACACATGACCATCGCTATTGTCTGGGAGCATTGCTTCTCGATCTGAATGATCCTTCAAAAGTCATTTCCCGTAGTGAAGAACCTATTATGGAACCTATTGCAGATTATGAACAAACCGGTTTTTTCGGGAATGTCGTTTTTACGAACGGACATTATGTTGATGGTGATACGGTTCATCTTTACTATGGAGCGAGTGATGAGGTAATTTGTGCTGCGACTTTGTCTGTAAAAGAAATATTGAATACTTTGAAATAAGAAGGATATTATGTTCGGAAAACTGACAAAAGAATACGAGGTATTCAAATCCGTACCTCATAATATGCAGGTCCTTCTCGGCACGAACATGCTTTATGCTCTTGTTCTGCCGATTGTAGAAATCTTTGTGGGCGCCTATATTATGAGGAATACTAATAGTCCGGCATACGTAGCTCTTTATCAATTGGCTATGTATGTGGGTATCGTATGTACATCGGTCGTAAACGGATTTTTGCTTAAGCATTTTAAGGTGAATATTTTGTATTGTATAGGCATACTGCTTAGCGGTATATCTATGGTGGGGATGATGGCGATTCATAGTTTGGGAATAACAGAATTGTCTGTAGCAGGATTTGTTATGGGGGCAGCTTCGGGATTTTTTTGGACAAATCGTTATCTGTTAGCTCTTAACTCGACTAAGGATGATAATCGGAATTATTTTTTCGGACTTGAGTCTTTTGCTTTTACAATCGCATCTATTATTGTCCCGTTAGGGGTAGGGGCACTTATAGCCGGTCTTTCAGGCCGTCATTTATTGGGAATCGACATCGATATAAATCTTTCTTATCGGATTGTGACCTTTTTGGCTATGGGTATTACAGTGATTGCTTGTTTTGTCTTATCTCGAGGGAACTTTGAAAATCCGACCCAGAAAACGTTCCTCTATTTCCGTTTTCATCCGCTATGGTACAAACTACTCTCTTGGGCAGCTTTGAAAGGCCTTGTTCAGGGATTTTTGGTAACAGCACCGGCCATTTTAGTGTTAAAACTTGTTGGAGAGGAAGGCTCTTTAGGTTTGATTCAGAGTATTAGCGGCGGTATTACTGCTATACTTGTTTATGTATTGGGCAGGGTTACAAAACCTAAGCACCGGAATATCGTATTCGGTACGGGATTGTTTATCTTTTTGATCGGTACGCTTTTTAACGGTATTCTTTTTTCTTCGACCGGTGTTATTATCTTTGTCCTTTGTAAGGTCGTTTTTCAACCGTTGCATGATTTAGCCTATTTCCCGATTATGATGAGAGTGATTGATGTTGTTTCAAAAAAAGAGCAACGCAATGAATATGCCTATATATTGAGCCATGAGTTCGGCTTGTTTGTCGGGAGGGCTTCAGGACTGATAATCTTTTTGTTTCTTGCTTTCGGAGTATCAGAAGATTTTGCGCTTAAGTATGCGCTTATTATCGTCGCATTGTTGCAATTATTGGCACTACCCTTAGGAAATCATATTATCAAACAATCAAATTTGCTGGAAAATGAAAATAAATAAATTTTTTCCTGCCTTATTCTTTGGAATTTTATTTGTATTTCCGGCATGTCGGGAAACAAATTTCGGAGATCCGGTAAAACAGGTTTCGATTAGTCGTATCGATCAGATGCCTAATCTCCCAGAGCCATATAAGATTCTGGACTGGAGAAAAAAAGCTCTTGATTTTGATGCTTATGTATTTAATTTCGATACACGCATTTGTGGAAATCCGGTTATTTGGCTTGACAGCGCTCAACGGAATATTCCTCAGACGACATTCGGACTTTATACGGCAGTGAATGATTCACGTCAAGGGCCGAAAAATAATAACGGAGAGTTTCATGAAAGTTTAAACTCTTTGGCTGCGTTGCTCGGTGGAGGATTGGTCGGAATAGACAAAACTTCTCAGAATGGGTATAATTATGTTAACCTGAATAATTCATAGTCTCCACAAAAAAGAGAACGCCCTTCTTG
>NZ_CEWDCG010000123.1:0-9362 GCF_982436375.1 Coprobacter sp.
GTGACAAAAATGCTGCCGATTCCTATTTGGCAGCATTTTTGTTGAACAGGAGGTGAGGTATTTTGTCGGATGATGATAATTTGTAGAGTCATGTCTTTGAATGCTTCGGTAAAATTTGATAAGAAAAGAAAAATATAGATAGCTATGAGTGATAAAAAGAACAAAAAGAATGAGATACATGATGAGAAGTCAGGTACTCAATCGACCGAAGAGGCAGCTGTTGAAACTTCTGAAGTTCCGGAGAATGTGGCAGATGAAAATCTTCCGGAGGCAGAAGATGCAGCATCAGATGCTGCCAGTTTGACAGCAGAAATAGAAGAGCTGAAGGCGCAGATCGAACAGCTTAATAAGGATAAGTTGTTGTTGATGGCCGATTTTGAGAATTATAGAAAAAGAACTCTTCGTGAAAAAGCTGATCTTATCAAAAGCGGTGGTGAGGATTGTTTGAAACGGATATTGCCGTTAGTCGATGATTTCGAACGTGGTTTACTCGCTATTAACGAAAGTGCGGATGTCGAGGCGGTTAAAGAAGGTATGACTTTGATATATAATAAGTTCAAGACTTTCCTTGATCAACATGGTATAAAAGAAATTCCAGCCAAAGATGAAGATTTCAATACAGAATATCATGAGGCTGTAACGACATTCCCTGCTCCGAGTCCTGAGATGAAAGGCAAGGTAATCGATTGTGTGCAAAAGGGATATACGATGAATGACAAAGTGATTCGCTTTGCCAAGGTTGTTGTCGGTGAATAATTGAAAGGGTAAAAAATGGCTAAGCGAGATTATTATGAAGTGCTGGATGTTGCCAAAAATGCAACAGACGAGGAGATAAAAAAAGCATATCGTAAGAAAGCTATACAGTATCACCCGGATAAGAACCCCGGCGATAAGGAAGCTGAAGAGAAGTTTAAAGAAGCAGCCGAGGCTTATGAAGTATTGAGCAACCCCGATAAGCGAAGTCGTTATGATCAGTTCGGACACGAAGGGTTGAACGGTGCAGCCGGTGGTGGCGGATTCAGTGCCGGAGGGATGTCTATGGAAGATATATTTTCTCATTTCGGAGATATTTTCGGTGGCGGTTTCGGCGGATTCAGCGGTTTCGGTGGTGGAAGCAGCGGTCGTACACGGCGTCACGTTAACCGGGGATCGGATCTTCGGGTAAAAGTAAAACTTACATTAAAAGAAATATCTACCGGAGTCGAGAAGAAAATAAAAGTAAAAAAATATGTCGGTTGTAAGGCATGTCACGGAACAGGAGCTGAGAACGGTACAGCTTACACGACATGTTCTACTTGTAATGGGAGCGGTGTCGTTACTCAGGTACAACAAACATTTTTAGGTGCGATGCAATCGACGACTACATGTCCTACGTGTGGAGGGGAAGGGCGCATTATAACCAAAAAATGTAATGTTTGTAACGGAGAAGGCATCTTAAAGGAAGATGAGGTTATTACATTGAATATTCCAGCAGGGGTAGCTGAAGGAATGCAGCTTTCGATGAGCGGAAAAGGAAATGCTGCCCGTCACGGGGGAGTAAACGGTGATTTGCTAATCGTGATAGAGGAAGAACCGCATCCGGAATTGTTACGTGATGAAAATGATCTGATATACAATGCTCTTCTTGATTTCCCGACAGCGGCTTTAGGAGGGGCTCTTGAAGTCCCTACGATAGACGGTAAGGCGAAAGTCAAGATAGAACCCGGAACTCAACCCGGAAAGGTATTGAGGCTGAGAGGAAAAGGTTTGCCCTCTATTAATCGTTACGGTGTAGGAGATTTATTGGTAAATGTTTCGGTATATGTGCCGGAGAGTCTGACTACATCGGAAAGACAGGAAATAGAGAAAATGAAAGGTGCTTCCAACTTTACTCCTTCCAAGTCTGTAAAAGATCGTATATTCAGCAAGCTGAAACACATGTTTGATTGATAGTGGTAATGTGAATTGAAAATAGCAATACGGCATCTGCGATTATTTGTGTAGATGCCGTATTTTTGTGAAAATACTTATGGTAGATTGTCCCGTCTATTTTGCTCCTCTACAAGGTTATACCGATGCTCCTTATCGAAATTATTTTCACACTTATTTCGGTGGAGTAGATGCTTATTATACTCCCTTTGTTCGTTTAGAGAATGGAAATAAATTTCGGAATAGAGATATTTCGGATATTGATCCTTTGCGGAATTCTGTGCCGATTCTTGTTCCTCAGGTTATAGCTTCCATTCCTGAAGAATTACGTTCTATACTATGTTTATTCGAAAAACAAGGTTATACAAGAGCAGATCTTAATTTGGGATGTCCGTTTCCTCTTTTGGCAAAACGGCATAAAGGTTCGGGAATATTGCCGTTTCCGAAAGAAGTAGAAGCCCTTCTTAAAGTATTTTTGGAGTTTCCTGCTATCGACTTTTCCATTAAGGCGAGATTAGGATGGGAGAGTGCAGATGAAATTTTTCACTTATTACCTTTGTTGGAAAAATATCCGGTTTCACGAGTGGTTTTGCATCCCCGTTTAGGGATTCAACAATATAAAGGAAAAACCGATCTGAAAACTTTTTCCCGTTTTTATGAACTTTGTCCTGTTCCGTTGATTTATAACGGTGATCTGGTAACTTTGGAAGATATAGAGTGTATTATTGCAGATTATCCTCATCTTGCCGGTGTCATGTTGGGAAGAGGTTTATTGACCGATCCGTCATTAGCTTTGACGTATAAATCGGGTACTAAATTGCCGGATAGTGAATTTAGAGAACGTTTATATTGTTTCCACAACGCCTTGTTACAATATTATTCGTCTCATTATCAGGGAGGAGATCATCAAGTTTTGGCAAAGATGAAAACTTTGTGGGAATATTTATGCCCTGATATGGACAGAAAATTAAGAAAATGTATTCTTAAATCTCGTAACTTGGATGCTTATCGGAGTTATGTACAGGAAATATTGAAGAAATAGGATTGTTTATTTGATTTTATTTTTCTACTTTTCCCGAAGAAAAGATTTATTGTTATGCTATCTGTATTGATTCCGATATATAATTATGACTGTCGCAGGTTGATCAATTCTTTGTCTGCCCAAGCAGAGAATTTGGATGTTGAATATGAGATTTTAGCATTTGACGATGGATCATCTCTTTTCTTGAAAGAGAACAGGGAAGTAAAAAATTTGCCTCATGTCGTATATCGTGAATTGGGAAAGAATATAGGCCGTTCGGCTATACGGAATCTTTTAGCAGATGAAGCCCGTTATCCATATCTTGTTTTTATGGATTGTGATATGCAAGTCGTATCGGACTCTTATTTGAAAAATTATCTTGATCATATAGGCGAAGCCCCTGTTATTTGCGGTGGTCGAAGTTTTTGTAGAAAAGAAGATATATTAAATATTAATTTTTTACATTGGATATATGGAACGATCCGAGAGCCTAAACCGGGAGACGATTCTGGAAAGATGTTCTTATCGAATAATTTTTTGATAGAAAAAATTGTTTTTGAAAAGGTCCGTTTTAGTGAAAAAATACGGAATTACGGACATGAAGATACTCTATTCGGAGTGGAATTATATAAAAATGGATTTATGATTCTTTATATTAGAAACCCTTTATTACATGAAGGGTTGCAGACGAATGGAGAGTTTTTAGAAAAGACAAAGAGTAGTTTACAAAATCTCTCGTTTATTTACAAAAATCTGATTCCGAAAGAGGATGCTCAAAATATACGGCTTATAGCTGCTTATGAAAAACTAAAAAAAATACGAATGACCGGGGTAGTTCGTGTTTTAGGAAGCGCTTTAAAGCCTATTATAGAGCGTAATTTGAATAGCCGTCATCCATCCATGTTTCTATTCGACTTTTATAAACTCGCTTACTTTTGTTCAGTACTGCATTCTGAAAGGAAAGATTGATGCGTATTTTCTGTTTTTTTAGAAAAAATCAGATACTTTGAATACAAGTAATGAGTTTGTCCTTATCATTTTTGAAAATGTTTATTTTGAGGATGCATTATTCCTGTTTCTGTTATTTGACTGAGAGTACAAGACAGCGTAAGGTAGGTAATACTACCGGACATATTTATGTGTAATATCAAATTCTGTAGAGTTGTCACGAGTATTTGTTTCAGTTGATTTCCTTCTAATTTACTTTTTCATTGGAAAATTTAACCAGGCTCTTAAGTAGTTTCTAAATATTATATTGTCTGTTGCACAAACAGCAAAAGATAGAGTTTCCGTAAACATTCTTTATAAATTGATTGTTCTTTCTTTACGGGGTGAAGTGAAATATGAAAAATGGTTTTAAGCTAACCTATTAAATACAGAAAATTATGAATATGTTTTGTTTTCAATGTCAGGAAACTGCTCGGGGCACAGGGTGCACGGTAAAGGGTGTTTGCGGTAAAGAGCCTCAAACAGCAGCCTATATGGATTTATTGTTGTATGCTGTCAGGGGAATAGCTATCGTGAACCGGACTTTACGTGAGAAAGGTACGGCACATAACGAAATAGACCATTTTGTTTTGGATGCTTTGTTTTGTACGATAACCAATGCTAATTTTGATGATGAGGCTATAATAGTGCGGATAAAAAAAGCGTTTGAAATAAAAAACATTCTTGTTGGAACGGCCAAAAAGCGGAATATCGCTTTACCGGATATGCCTGAAGTCGCTTATTTTGTTTCTGAAGAGAATTATCTTGCTGAAGCGGCTGAAGTGGGTGTATTGAGTGAGCCGAACGAAGATTTGCGCTCTTTGAAACAAATGGTAATTTATGGAGTGAAGGGTGCGGCAGCTTATACAGAACATGCTTTAAATCTCGGATTTGAGGATCATGACATATATGCGATGATAGAAAATGCCCTTGCAGAAATATCTCGCTCGGATATTTCTGCCGAGGAGCTTGTTTCTTTGGTGTTGAATGTCGGAGAGTGCGGGGTGAAGGCTATGGCTCTTCTTGATAAGGCGAATACCTCTTCTTATGGAAATCCTGAAATTACGAAAGTTAATATCGGAGTAGGTAAACGCCCGGGGATTTTGGTAAGCGGACATGATCTGAAAGATTTTGAAGAGTTGCTCGAGCAGACGGACGGTCAGGGTGTGGATGTTTATACTCATAGTGAAATGTTGCCTGCACATTATTATCCGGCTTTTAAGAAATATAAGCATTTTGTCGGTAATTACGGAAATTCATGGTGGCGTCAAAAAGAAGAATTCGAGACATTTAACGGTGTATTTCTTTTTACGACCAACTGTATTGTACCTCCATTGAAAAGTGCGACTTATGCCGATCGCATTTATACTACCGGTTCTGCCGGATTGCCGGGTGCAAAACATATTCCGAATCGTCAGAAAGGCGGAAAAAAAGACTTTTCGGCACTGATCGCTCATGCAAAACAGTGCCAGCCTCCTGTAGAGATAGAACATGGTGAGATAATCGGAGGTTTTGCCCATCATCAGGTATTGGCATTGGCCGATAAGATTGTCGATGCAGTCAAGTCTGGGGCAATTAAAAAATTTGTCGTAATGGCAGGGTGTGACGGACGTATGAAGTCACGTGAATATTATACGAATTTTGCGGAAGCATTGCCTAAAGACGATGTTATACTTACTGCCGGGTGTGCTAAATATCGTTATAATAAATTGTCTTTGGGTGATATAAATGGTATACCTCGTGTATTGGATGCCGGTCAATGTAACGACAGCTATTCTTTAGTGGTTATAGCTCTTGCTTTACGTGATGCTTTGGGATTGAAAAATATAAATGATTTACCAATTGTTTATAATATTGCATGGTATGAACAGAAGGCTGTTATCGTATTGTTGGCATTGTTGAGTCTCGGAATAAAAAATATTCATCTTGGACCGACTTTTCCGGCTTTCTTTTCACCGAATGTCCTGAAAGTTTTAGTTGAAAAATTCGGAATAACGACAATTTCTTCGGTGGAGGAAGATATGAAACGTTGGATTCGTGCGTAACGTAGTTTGTATTGTGTTCCCCTTATCTGCCTGAATTGGAAAGAGGCAAATAAGGGGATTTGAATTTAATTTTCAAGCAGCAAGGGTAGCGCAAATACTCATATAAATGAGCATTCCTATAATGTCGTTTGTGATGGTGATAAACGGACCGGTTGCAATAGCCGGATCTATTTTGAATTTTTCTAAAGTGATAGGTACTATCGTTCCGAAAATTGAAGCGAATATGACTACGGAAAAAAGAGATAAAGATACGGCTATGGTGACAGCATCAATACCCATACGAAACCAGTTGTATCCGAATACAAGAAGAGAAATCATGCTGGCATTGATTAAAGCGACGGCTAATTCTTTCAGTATCTGTTTCCCTGCATTGTGTAATGCTAATGATCCGTTTGCCAGACCTTGTACTACGATAGCGGAAGATTGTATCCCGACATTTCCGCCAGTCCCTCCGATAAGGGGGATAAAAAGGGCCATTGCAGGGTTTGTAATAAATCCGGTTTCGAAATTTCCGAGAATAATCGAATTGGTAAGTCCTCCGAACATACCTATCAATAGCCACGGAAGCCGGGCAGAAGTTTGTGTATAAATGGTGTCGGTAGTCTCTACGTCTTGGGAGATACCGGATGCCAACTGGTATTCCCTTTCTGCTTGTTCGCGGACTTCGTCCATGACATCATCGACCGTAATGCGTCCTACTAACCTCCCGATACTGTCTATTACGGGAACGGCGACAAGGTCATATTTCTCGAATACCTGTGCGACTTCTTCGATAGGAGTGTCTGTTTTTACCGATACCGGATCTTTTTTCATGACGTGTTTGATCTTCGATACCGATGGGTTGGTTATCATCTTTTTTAGAGGAAAAACACCTTTTAGCCGTTCATCATCATCGACAACATATACATAATATATTTCGTCCATTTCTTCTGCTTGGATGCGCATCTCTTTCAGACATTCGGGCATACTCCAATTCTCATTTACGACAACCATCTCCGTACCCATAAGTCCCCCGGCGGTATCTTCGTCGTATTTCAATAAATCGACAATATCTCCGGCCTGTTCCACATCATCGATATGGGATAAGATTTCTTCCTGAGCCTCTTCATCCATTTCACGGATCAGATCGACAGCATCGTCCGTGTCCAAGTGGTCTATAAATTGTTTAGCTATGACCTCATTGGGAAGATGTTTCAATAATTTTTTACGATCATCTTCATCTAATTCGATCAATACATCTGCTGCTTTCTCGCTATCGAGAAGCATATAGATGAATTCTGCTTCATCTAGATCCAAAGCCTGATAAAGTTCCGCAATATCGGCGGGATGCAGACCTTTTAACAGTTCTTTGGCTTTTTCTGTATCGTTATTTTTAATAATATCTTGTACTTCCTTGATATATTCTTCTGAAAATTGCTCCATAATAAATTAAGCTTAAGGTTGAGGAATGAACTTTTCTATTTGGTTGGTAAGGTCGATAAATTGCTTTACCGAAAGCTGTTCAGGGCGTTTGTCGAAAACGGGATCTTCCAGTAATTCGCATTTTTTTCCTAATAGTTGTCTAAGTGAATTCCGAAGCGTTTTTCTTCTTTGATTAAAGCCTGTTTTCACTATGGTTTTGAATAATTTCTCGTTACATCCCAGCCGTTCTGTTTTATTTCGAGTCATTTTTATTACGGCAGATTTGACTTTTGGAGGAGGGTTAAAGACGTGTTCGGGAACGGTAAACAGATATTCTATATCATACCATGCCTGCATAAGTACACTCAATATTCCGTAAGCTTTACATCCCGGCTTAGAGGCTATACGTTCTGCTACCTCTTTCTGAATCATTCCGCTGCAACATGGAATTTGGTTTTTGTAATCGAGAACTTTGAAAAATATTTGGCTCGATATGTTATAAGGATAGTTTCCGATGACGCAGAATTTCCCTGTAAAAAGATTTGTCAGATCCAGTTTTAAAAAGTCCTGTTCCAATATTCTGCCGTTTAATTGAGGAAAATGTTCAGTCAAATATCTGACAGATTCTGAATCCAATTCTACTACAGTGAGGTCATGATTGTTTTGTATCAGGTATTGTGTCAATACACCCATTCCCGGGCCTATTTCGAGAATGGGAATATCCTTGTAATCGCCTACAGTATCTGCTATTCGGCGGGCTATATCGAGATCTTTCAAAAAATGTTGTCCTAAAAATTTTTTAGGTTTTACCGAGTCTGTCATAAAAATTCAGGTAGCAGGATCGTTAATCAATGTATAATTTGCAAAGGGATTTTAATTAAATCCGGTAAATAGATGTTTCTTTTATGGATAAAATCTATCTTTGCAATACACAAAGGTACAATAATATTTTTTTATCCCGATAAGTTGAAGAAATTACTCGGCAGTATATTGAAGTTTTTTATTCCGTTTCTATGCGGAGCGGCTCTTTTCTGGTATCTGTACAGTCATTTGGACATGCACCAGATCGGAGTCATTTTACAATCTGAAATTAATTATTTTTGGATCGTTCTTTCTATGATTATCGGGTTGATGAGTCATATATTCAGAGCATTGCGTTGGAAGTTGCAGTTAAAGACCTTAGGGGTAGATCCTTCGGTAAAAGCTCTGACAAACGCTGTTTTCGGTATGTATGCCATGAATTTGCTGATTCCTCGTGTAGGAGAAGTGTGGCGTTGTACTTATTTGGCGCGTCGGGAAAAAATGTCTTTTACGCAGGTTTTGGGGTCTATTATTTCCGAACGTTTGTGCGATACGTTAACATTGGTTTTTCTTACTGTTATAACATTTTTCTTGCAGATGAAGGTTTTCCGGGATTTTTTACGAAAATTTCCTACAATTGAGGAAACTCTTTGGCGGATGGTTACAACACCTTGGCTGTATATCTGCATGTTTGTGATGGTCGGATTTTTGATTTGGCTTTTCACGAAGAAAACCGAAAATAGATGGGTAGCGAAAGTAAAAAGCATTGTGAAGAATCTATGGTATGGTTTTCGTACGATATTGAGGATGAAACAAGTAACGATGTTTTTGTTATATACCGTTGCGATATGGTTCTGTTATTTTTTGGAACTTTATGTATGTTTTTTTGCTTTCGGTGCGATGCAGCATTTAGGAGTTTTGGCAGCTATGACGTTATTTGTTATGGGAAGCCTCAGTATGGGAATTCCGGTACAGGGAGGTGTCGGTCCATGGCACTTGGCTATTATTGCGGCACTTTCTATATATGGTATAGGAGAAAATATTGCCGGAGCATTTGCTTTGGTTGCACATGGATCTCAAATGTTATTGATCATATTATTGGGAATTTATACTCTGTTTTCTGTTTCGTTAGAGAAAAAAAAAGACCGAAGTGCCGGATTGGCGGATTTTGTCGGATCGAGGCGGGAAAATGATAATTA
>NZ_CEWDCG010000124.1:0-9331 GCF_982436375.1 Coprobacter sp.
ACGGAGATAATACTACCGATGACTCAAACTTCCACTTCTCTTGTTTATAATTGTATGACATACCAAGACCGGCATTAAACTCTCCAGGAGAAAGGAACTCCGCTAATTTTTCGGTTGTATTGGCCTTATAATTATCAAACAACTGTGTTTTAAAAAATAGTGTAGCAGTATAATACCAACTTTTAAAGGCTTTAAAACCGAACTTTGAATTAATCTGGAAAAGGTCTTCGCTTATTCTTATTTTCCGGATAGTATCTTCCGGAGCACTGTTAACATTTACTTTCCACTGAACCGTATTTTCAAAAATCATCCGGTCATAATCATCAAACTTCAACGTATATACCTGATTGCTGACAATATTTAAATTACTTTCTCCACCTTGATACCAATTTTCTGAAATATGTACTTGAGAAAACTGAATAGAACTCTGGAGTCCTGAAATCCAATGTTTCAATTTTCTTTCCCCGGCATTTATAGACGACTGAGATACCG
Organism: Coprobacter sp.; assembly: GCF_982436375.1. NCBI lineage: Bacteria > Pseudomonadati > Bacteroidota > Bacteroidia > Bacteroidales > Barnesiellaceae > Coprobacter > Coprobacter sp. The sequence goes on from NZ_CEWDCG010000124.1 coordinate 493, forward strand.
AAACCGTCATATCCTCCAATTTCAACAAATTTTTTCTCGGAGAAGTTTCCATTACTTTAACTTTAGGAACTTCCGGCAAATTATCCGTATTATATTTTATACATTCCGGATGATTTATAATCACCCAGAAACGGCCTCTCTCCCTCATGGTTTGCAGCCCTTTAACCCGCATCAACCATTCGGGTTCTTTAAAAGAATAGGAAAAAGGTTCGAACGACGAATATGTTTTTTTGAACGGAATAAATACATTTAGCGAATCCGGATTTTTATATCGATCAAAAATAATCGGCAAAAAATAAGGAGAATCCAATAATGACAACTCGTCATTATGATCTGTACTATCCGGGAATAAAACCATATTTAAAGCCTCTTGTACCTCCGGAGTCAAAGAAATAGAGTCCGTAGATATCAACTGCAACAACATACTCTGTTTGCCCTGTAACGAATCGGGCTGTTCAACAGTAACCGAATCCGGCAAATGCCGTTGAGAAAATGCGCTAACCTGAAAAACCGAATCGTTAGCAGCAGAAGCAGCTATAAAATAAACAAAGCACATTAATGAAAGAACCGCACTCCGGCAAAATTTTAAAAACATATTCCAGTCTTTTAAATAAAATCAATTTGCCGAATCATTTGCTCTCCAAAACAAGACCGGCACAGCAATATTTTGCAAATGTAATTATTTTATAGTTAAATACATATTTCATAATTACAAAAAACGAAATGCGGAAAGCCTCAAAAGAATATTGTTAATTGATAATTAATTAAAAACAGTTTTCCGTAAATCTGAAGTTTTTTTTCTACTTTTGCGTTTTGAAAAATCATCTGCACATAAATTAATGTATTAAATATCATATAGTAGTGGACACAAAGTATATTTTCGTCACAGGCGGAGTTGTTTCTTCTTTAGGGAAAGGCATTATCTCAGCATCTCTCGCCAAATTGCTTCAAGCCAGAGGCTATAATGTTACCATCCAAAAGTTCGACCCGTATATAAACATTGATCCGGGGACATTAAATCCTTATGAACATGGGGAATGTTACGTTACAGTAGATGGACATGAAGCCGATCTCGATTTAGGCCACTACGAACGGTTTACCAACATTCGTACAACACGCGCGAACAATATCACCACAGGACGTATTTACCAAAATGTCATTAATAAAGAAAGACGCGGTGATTATTTAGGTAAAACGGTACAAATCATACCGCATATTACCGATGAGATAAAGAGAAACGTAAAATTACTGGGAACTAAGAACGAATTCGATTTCGTTATCACCGAAATCGGTGGTACTGTCGGAGATATAGAATCTCTCCCTTTTCTTGAAAGTGTCCGCCAACTAAAATGGGAACTCGGTAAAAACTGTCTTTGCATTCATTTGACTTACGTTCCTTTTATTGCTGCGGCAAAAGAGGTAAAGACAAAACCGACTCAACATTCTGTAAAGCAGTTACAGGAAGTAGGGATACAACCGGATATTCTGGTTTTACGGACAGAACACGAATTAAGCAATGAGATTCGCCGTAAAGTAGCATTATTCTGTAATGTAGCACCGGAAGCTGTCATACAGTCTATCGACGTACCTTCTATTTATGAAGTTCCATTAAAAATGCAACAACAAAAACTGGATGAAATAGTACTGACCAAGACAGGCATGCTGGTCGGATCGACCCCCGAGCTGAAACCTTGGAAAGAATTTCTTGCCCGCGTGAAGAATGCTAAAGAAAGTGTTCGCATCGGATTGGTCGGGAAATATGTTGAACTGCAAGACGCATACAAATCGATCGATGAAGCTCTATTTCAAGCAGCAACATACAACGACCGTAAATTGGATCTGCAACTTATTCATTCGGAAAAATTAAACGAGTCCAACGTTGAAGAATTGCTCGGTTCTATGGACGGGCTTCTCATCGCTCCGGGATTCGGACAAAGAGGTATCGAAGGTAAATTCACCGCTATAAAATATGCCCGCGAACATGATGTACCCACATTCGGTATCTGTTTAGGCATGCAATGTATGGTAATCGAATTTGCCAGAAACGTACTGGGCTATGCCGATGCCAACTCGACGGAGATGGAAGTAAGTACCAAACATAACGTAATCGATTTGATGGAAAGCCAAAAAAGCGTTTCTAATATGGGCGGGACCATGCGTTTAGGCGAATATGATTGCGTACTTGATCCGGATTCGAAAACTGCCAAAGCCTATCAATCGACTCATATTAAAGAACGTCACCGTCACCGTTTCGAGTTTAACAGTGATTATCGTGCTGAATTTGAAGCGGCAGGGATGAAATGTGTTGGAGAAAACCCGGAAACACACCTTGTAGAGGTTGTAGAAATACCTTCTCTTTCATGGTTTATAGGAGTACAATACCATCCTGAATATAACAGTACGGTATTACGTCCTAATCCTCTCTTCATAGATTTTATTAAAGCTGTCATTAAAAACAAGAAATAATCCGGAAACCGGAAAAGAATAAAAACGATCATACATATATATGGATAAAAATACGATTATTGGTTTTGTTCTTATCGCTGCCGTTCTTTTCGGCTATTCGTGGTTTACAAAACCTACACCCGAACAATTGCAAGAACTTCAACGCAGAAACGACTCCATTGCTCAGGTTGAACAGAAAAAACTGGAAGAGATACAACAAAGCCAAATGGTAGCCGGTAATGCAGATTCGACTATCACCGTTCTAAACGAGGATTCTCTTCGTCAAGTACAAATGAAAGAAGCGTTCGGAATCTTTTCGGACTTTACGACAGGAGAAAATGAAAAAATAAATCTGAAAAACGATCTTGTATCTCTCTCATTCTCAAGTAAAGGAGGAGCTTTGACCGAAGCTACTTTAAATAAATACAAGACTCATGACTCGCTGCCTCTTACTCTTTTCGACGAAAAGGATAACGAATACGGATTTATTTTCAAGACCGGAGGGCGTATTGTAAACACGACCGATCTTTTCTTTAAACCTATTGCAGGAAAAGACGGAAAATCTGTAACGATGCGGCTCGATTTCGGTAATGGCAAATTCTTTGATCTTGTCTATACTTTACCGGAAGACAGTTATATGGTCAAAATGGATATCCGCCAAAAAGGAATGGAAACTATTCTTCCCGGTAATACGGCAAGTCTGGATTTATTCTGGAATCAGAACCTGCGCAGCCAGGAAAAAGGGCGCATGTTCGAAGAAAGAAATAGTGCATTATATTATAAATTCGTAGGTTCGGACGTCGACCATTTGAGTGAATCTAAAGATGAACAGGAGACCATTTCGTTAGGACTTAAATGGATCGGATATAAGAATCAGTTTTTCTCATCAGCTTTGATACCTGACGGAAAATTCAATGGTGCTCTCATTCGTTCAGGGATGAATAATGATCCGGCATATTTGAAAAACTTCCATACAGAAACGACAGTGGATTATAATCCGGCGGATAATAACGGACCGGGATTTCGTTTTTATTTAGGACCTAACCTTTATCCTCTATTACACAGCTATGACAAAGGCGTCGATGATGACAAAGCCCTCGATCTGGATAAACTTGTACCGCTGGGATTTAAATTTTTCCGATGGATCAACACATGGATAATCATACCCATATTTACTTTCTTAGGAAAATACATTGCAAATTACGGAATCATCATTCTATTGATGACAATCATCATCAAAATATTCTTAGCTCCGCTTACATTTAAATCCTACATGTCCAGCGCCCGTATGCGGGTATTGCGTCCTCAGATCGAAGAAATAAATGCCAAATATCCGGGACAAGACAAAGCTATAGATCGTCAAAGAGCGACAATGGACTTGTACAGCAAAGCAGGAATCAATCCGATGAGCGGATGTTTGCCTATGTTATTGCAGATGCCGATTCTATTAGCGATGTTTGCATTCTTCCCTTCATCTATCGAATTAAGACAACAATCATTCCTTTGGGCTCAAGATTTATCATCTTATGATGCCATATTCAGTTGGGATGCCTATATACCCTTGATTACTCCGTATTTCGGAAATCATATCAGTTTGTTCTGTCTGTTAATGACTATTACGAATATTTTATATACAAAGATCAATATGGACAATACCGGCGGAAGCCAGCAAATGCCGGGTATGAAAGTCATGATGTATCTCATGCCCTTAATGTTCTTGTTCATTTTCAATAACTACGCTTCAGGGTTGAGTTACTATTATTTTGTTTCTACATTGATCACAATTATCCAGACCTACATATTCCGTAAATGTATCAATGAAGAAAAAGTTCTTGCGCAACTTAAAGAAAATCAGAAAAAACCTCGCAAGAAATCAGGATTTATGGCTCGTCTGGAAGAGGCTCAACGACAACAACAAGCAGCTTTGAGACAACAACAAAAAAATAAACGGAGATAAAATCTGTCTATATAGAAAAGAAACGGTCGGAAAGAGATTATTTTCGACCGTTTCTTTTTCATTTATTTTAATCCTATAAGAAATACCTCTTCCGAAAGGCATCTCCAATAAATTGAACATCCTTATTTTTTCTAACGAATAAAAAGCAACTCCCGATATTTCGGCAAAGTCCACATTTGGTCATCCACAATCAGTTCAAGTTTATCGATATGATAACGGATTTCATCAAACTTGGGTGCTACCGTATCATGGTATGCTATCGCCTTTTCTCTTTCATCGGCAATTTTATTAGCCTTTTTACGTGCTTCGATCATCTCTTCGACTTTCTCTTTTATCGCTAATTCCCGATGTCCGATTTCCTCGATAATATCCAAATCCTTACCACACAATAAAACAGCTTTATCTTCAGAAAAAAGACTTCTTATTTTGTAAACATTATCGATAAGTTCAGATTGATATTTCGTCGAAATAGGAATAATATGATTCATGGCGAGATCTCCCAACACACGCGCCTCGATCTGTATCTTTTTAGTATAAGTTTCCCATTTCACTTCATTACGGGCTTCCAATTCTTTACGGGTCATTACTCCGGTAGATTCGAACATTTTGACAGAATCTTCTTTCAAATAATTATCGAAAATAACTGGAACGCTGGTCTCACAATCCAGACCTCTTTTCAGAGCCTCGGCTTTCCATTCCTCACTATAACCGTTACCGTCAAAATGAATCGGTTTACTCTCTTTTATATATTTACGCACGACATCTAAAATAGCAGAGACTTTCGGTTCACCTTTCGCTATCAAGGCATCTACTTCAGATTTGAACTCTATCAATTGCTCTGCAACAGCCGTATTCAAAGCAATCATAGCTGAAGCACAGTTCGCCTCAGAGCCTACAGCACGGAACTCAAAACGATTTCCTGTAAAAGCAAAAGGCGAAGTCCGATTACGGTCGGTATTATCAATCAACAATTCCGGAATTTGAGGAATGTCCAACTTCATCCCGTGTTTCCCGCTCAACGCAATCAATTCATCATTAGAACTCTCTTCAAGATGATCGAGTACTTGAGTCAATTGCGTCCCCAAAAAACTCGAAATAATAGCAGGAGGAGCTTCATTCGCACCCAAACGATGGGCATTGGTAGCAGAAGAGATACTGGCTTTTAACAATCCGTTATGACGATAAACCGCCATCAAAACATTTACAATAAACGTCACAAAACGCAAATTGTCCTCTGCCGTTTTTCCGGGAGCCATCAATAAAACCCCGGTATCAGTTCCTAAAGACCAGTTATTATGCTTGCCCGATCCGTTTACACCCTTAAAAGGTTTCTCATGAAGCAAAACTCGAAATCCGTGCCGACGAGAAATTTTCCGCATCAAAGCCATAATCAATAAATTATGGTCATTTGCAAGATTACACTCTTCAAATATAGGAGCTAATTCAAATTGATTGGGAGCGACCTCGTTATGTCGAGTTTTCACCGGAATACCCAACTTCAGACTCTCTATCTCGAGATCTTTCATAAAAGCTGCTACACGTGTAGGAATAGCCCCGAAATAATGATCTTCCAACTGTTGGTTTTTCGAACTTTCATGCCCCATAAGCGTACGTCCTGTAAGCAATAAATCTGGACGAGCGGCATACAAGCCTTCATCAACCAAAAAATATTCTTGTTCCCAACCCAAATATGCAAAGACCTTTTTTACATTATGGTCGAAGTAATGACATACATCTACGGCCGCTTTATTGACACTATCCAAGGCTTTCAACAAAGGAGCTTTATAGTCCAACGATTCTCCGGTATAAGCTATAAAAATAGTAGGAATACAAAGTGTATCATCTACAATAAAAGCAGGCGATGAAGGATCCCAAGCCGAATATCCGCGAGCCTCAAACGTATTACGAATACCTCCATTCGGGAAACTCGAAGCATCCGGTTCTTGCTGAATCAATAATTTTCCGGAAAATTCTTCTACAACACCTCCCTTACCGTCATGCTCCACAAAAGCGTCATGCTTCTCCGCAGTACCTTCGGTCAAAGGATGAAACCAATGAGTATAATGAGTAGCCCCCATCTCGATAGCCCATTTTTTCATTCCTTCTGCCACAGAATCGGCAATTTCACGATCAAGGGGAGTACCATTGTCGATTGCATCGACCAATTTCCGATATGTCTTTTCCGGAAGATATTTAAACATCTTCGCCCGGTTAAACACATATTTACCGAAATATTCCGAAGGTCTCTCATCCGGAACTGCGACATCCACCGCTTTTTTAGTAAAAGCGGTTTCTACAACTCTAAATCTCAATGTTGACATAATACCTATTGTTTGATTGTTTTTACAAATTAATAAATCAACGCAACCATTTTTTTAGCCGGAACATAGCCTCCATGCAGTCATCCCGATCACCGAATGCCGTTAAACGGGCATATCCTTCTCCGGATGGGCCGAAACCTACTCCCGGAGTACAGACAACGTTCGCTTCATACAACATTCTCTCAAAAAATTTCCATGAAGAAAGACCGTCCGGTGCTTTTACCCATAAATACGGAGCATTCTCCCCGCCATATACTTCCAAACCCGTTTCGGAAAGTCCGGTTTTCATAATACGAGCATTCGTCATATAATACTGAATAATCTCTTTTACCTGCATCTGTCCTTCGGCAGAATAGACAGCTTCAGCTGCCCGTTGGGTAATATAGGACGTTCCATTAAATTTTGTACATTGTCTTCGATTCCATAATCGATTCAAAGGAATCCGTTCTCCAGTAAGAGTAGCGGCACTTACCTCTTTCGGTACGACCGTATACCCGCAACGGACACCTGTAAATCCTGCTGTCTTAGAAAAACTACGGAATTCGATAGCACATTTTTTCGCACCTTTAATTTCATATATAGAATGCGGAACATCCGAATCCTGTATATAAGCCTCATAAGCAGCATCAAAAAGAATCAACGTATCATTAGACAAAGCATAATTCACCCATTTTTTCAATTCTTGTTTCGAAAGTGCCGTACCGGTAGGGTTATTCGGATAACAGAGATAAAGAATATCGATACGATTCTCCGGTATTTCGGGAATAAAACCGTTCTCGCTCCGACAAGGGATATAAGTCACATTACTCCATTTTCCATTTTCTAACGTTCCGGCCCTCCCACACATCACATTAGAATCTATATATACCGGATATATAGGATCAGTTACTCCGATACTATTATCATGCCGCAAAATATCTCCAATGTTTCCAGTATCGCTTTTTGCTCCGTCATTAATAAATATCTCCCCTGGTTCAAAATGGATTCCTTTAGGAACAAAGTCATTTTTTATGACTGCATCAATCAGGAAACTGTATCCCTGTTCAGGACCATATCCTCTGAATGTATCCCTAACCGCCATTTCATCTACTGCTTTATGCATAGCTTCAATTACAGCTTTCGGCAAAGGTCGTGTAACGTCCCCTATCCCCAAAGAGATCACCTTATCTTTCGGGTGGGTTACCTTAAAAGTATTTATTTTCTTAGCTATATCCGAAAATAAATAACTATCCGGAAGTTTCAGAAAATGTTCATTTACGAGCGCCATATTCTTTCTGCATTAAAAAAATTAATCTATTTCTACTTCTCCGTCAAAAACTTTTACGGCATCTCCGGTCATTAAAACATGATCGGTCTCTTCATCCCAACATATCGTCAACACTCCGCCATCCATATTTACGGAAGAAATTCGTTCTGTACGTCCTGTCATAAAACCTGCCACTGCCGTTGCACAAGCACCCGTTCCACAAGCCTGAGTAATTCCCGACCCCCTCTCCCAGACCCTCATTCTAATAGAATTTTTATTTTTCACTTGAGCAAACTCCACATTGATCCGATCGGGAAACAAAGGATTATTTTCCAACATAGGCCCCACTTTTTCTAATTCGATTCGATCGACATCATCAACAAAAATCACCAAATGAGGATTCCCCATAGATATTGCCGTCGCTTTAAAGGACTTTTTCCCTACCATTATCGGCATATCAATCATGCAACCAGCATATCCCTCAGACATAATATAAATTGACTCCGGAATACCCATATCTACCGTGACATGAGTTACCTTTCCGTCAACAACCTGCAATTTAAGTAATTTTATGCCCGATAAAGTATCAAGCAAAAGCTCCGTTTTATCTGTCAAATGATTGTCATACAAGTATTTTCCCACACACCGAGATGCGTTCCCGCACATTTTAGCCTCCGAACCATCTGCATTAAAAATGCGCATACTAAAATCTGCCTTATCCGAATTGCCGATCAACACCAACCCGTCACTGCCTATACCTGTGTGGTATTTGCTCCATTTTATTGCCAATTTTTCAGGATTTCTAATCGGAAAAACCGATGTATTCACATATATATAATCATTCCCTGCACCTTGCATTTTAGTAAATCC
>NZ_CEWDCG010000125.1:0-9282 GCF_982436375.1 Coprobacter sp.
TCATAAAAAACACCCCAAAAGTTTTGTGTCTAACTTTTGGGGTGCAGTACATTCTTTGCCAGTAATTTTTCCCATAATGATATGAATCTATTTGAAAATGAAGGAGAATGTATCAGCGAAAACTCTTTTGAAGTTTTCCAAGTATTGGATTCGGGTGACGCTTTAGCAAATGAGATAGAAGAAAAATATTCAACATCATTACACACAGGTTTAGTCGTTTTATTTTTACACGAAAACGGAAAATCTTATTATGACGACCAAATTATTAAAATTCCTTCCGGAAAATGTGTAAAACAAATAGGAGTATATAAGTACCCAACAAAGGATGGATTTGAAAAAACTGTACCTATCGTTGACATCCGAAAAAAATAAACATGTTATGTTTTGGATAAAACGGCCGACACCCGATAGAAGTGCCGGCTGTTTTTGTAAAATTAGGTGTCTATCCTTTTTAGATAATAAGATTATAGTTATTTAACATTTATAGTTATTGTACTAAATCAGATAAGAAAAATGTTTCTTAGATACTGTAAAGACGACACAAAGAAAGGATCTTATTGTACACAATACAAATAGAATATCCGACATACAAAATAAAACTGCTAAATAAAAGGCGATTAGGCTTTTATTTAAAAAATATATCTTCTATATTTGACATACGAATTTCGAAAAAAGGTAAGTTATTCGCTATGAAAACACACGCTTATAACCCACACGTTTCTGTAGATTGTGTCCTTATCGGATTTAACGGAGAATCGTTAAAAGTCTTACTTACGGAACAAAGTGAAACTCCCAATAACAAAAAAGGAAGCGGTATGAAATTACCGGGACGTCCGATATTTGATGATGAAGATTTGGATGAAGCTGCACATAAAGTTCTTTTAGAAATTACCGGAATGAACGATCCGTATCTAAAACAATTTAAAACTTTCGGTGCTCCCGATCGAACCAGTAATCCGGATGATTTATCTTGGCTGGAAGAAACGACTCAAGTAAAAATGGGACGTATCGTGACAATCGGCTATATGTCGGTCATTCGCATTACGAACAAAATGAACATGAATTTTCAAAATCATAAAGTCACTTGGTGTCCCGTTCAAGAATTACCGCGCCTTGCTTTCGACCATAAAAATATTATTGAAGAAGCTATACGAGAAATAAGACGTACATCTAAACTATATCCGGCTATTTTATTCGAATTATTACCGGCCAAATTCACAGCTTTAGAATTACGTCGCCTATATGAGGTGATCTACGATAAGGAAATGGATGTAAGGAACTTTCATAAAAAAATAACTGCAATGCCCTATGTCATAGCATTAGAAGAAAAGCAAACAAATGTCGCACACAGGGCTGCCAGATATTATCGATTCGATAAAAAAACATATAACAAACTATACGGACAATATTAAAATTATCAACTTTAAATCATCATAAAGCCAATGTATTTATTAGGATATGACATAGGAAGCTCTTCTGTAAAAGCATCATTAGTGGATGCTCAAAGCGGATTATGCGTAGCTTCGGATTTTTTCCCGAAACAGGAAATGGAAATTATCGCGGTAAAATCAGGTTGGGCAGAACAAAATCCCGAACAGTGGTGGGAGAACCTGAAGTTAGCTACAGAGTCGGTACTCAAACAATCTAATATCGATGCTTCCGATATAAAAGCAATCGGCATTTCATATCAAATGCACGGTCTTGTCGTCGTAGACAAGAATCAAAAAGTATTGCGTCCGGCAATCATTTGGTGCGACAGTCGTGCAGTACCTTATGGAGAAAAAGCATTCGAAACTCTCGGGAAAGAGTACTGCCTTTCTCATCTATTAAATTCTCCGGGAAATTTTACGGCTTCAAAATTAGCTTGGATCAAAGCAAACGAACCGGAAGTTTTTGAAAAAATAGACAAAATAATGCTGCCGGGAGACTACATCGCCATGAAGTTAACAGGCAATAGTTGCACAACCATATCGGGATTGTCCGAAGGTATTTTCTGGGATTTCAAAAATGAGACCATCTCAAAAGAGCTAATGGAATACTACGGATTTGATCAAAGTTTGATTGCCTCAATCGTCCCGACATTCGGGCTACAAGGTGAGATGAATGCCGAAGCTGCAGCAACATTAGGATTGAAAATCGGTACTCCCGTTACCTACCGTGCCGGAGATCAGCCCAATAATGCACTATCTTTAAATGTTCTAAATCCCGGAGAAATCGCATCTACCGCAGGGACATCCGGTGTCGTCTATGGAATTAACGGTCATGTCAATTATGATCCTTTGTCAAGAGTCAACACTTTTGCTCATGTAAACCATGATAAAGCAAATACTCGACTCGGAGTATTACTTTGTATAAACGGAACCGGTATCCTAAACTCATGGATAAAACGGAATATAGCATCTGCCGACACATCTTATACAGATATGAATAATCTTGCTTCTCAAGTAAAAATAGGAGCTGATGGTGTAAGTATCATACCTTTTGGCAACGGGGCAGAACGCATTTTACAAAATCGAGAAATATCAGCATCCGTACATGGCATAAATTATAACATACATGATAAACGTCACCTGATGCGTGCAGCACAGGAAGGTATAGTGTTTTCATTCAAATACGGAATGGAAATCATGGAAAGTATCGGAATCGATATTCATACAATCAAAGCCGGACATGCCAACATGTTTTTGAGTCCGTTATTTAGAAATACACTTTCCGGAATCACTCAAGCAACAATAGAATTGTATGACACAGACGGTTCGGTAGGAGCAGCCAAAGGCGCAGGAATAGGTGCAGGAATTTATAAAAATGCCGAAGAGGCCTTTGCATCATTAAAGAAAATAGAGGTGATCGAACCAGAAATAAAAAATATCTCCGCTTATCAAGGCGCATATAATTTATGGAAGAAAAGACTTGAAGAGTCTATGAAATAAAAATAATAACCTTTTATAAAACAAAAAACTATGGCAACAAAAGAGTATTTTCCTGGTATCGGAAAAATTAAATTTGAAGGTGTAGAAAGTAAAAATCCGATGGCTTTCCGGTATTATGATGCTGAAAAAGTCGTAATGGGTAAAAAAATGAAAGATTGGTTGAAATTTTCTATGGCTTGGTGGCATACACTATGTGCAGAAGGTGGAGATCAATTCGGAGGAGGAACAAAAAAATTCCCGTGGAACGATTCTGAAAATCCGGTAGAAGCTGCAAAACACAAAATGGATGCAGGATTTGAATTCATGCAAAAAATGGGAATCGAATACTACTGTTTCCACGATGTCGATCTGGTCACAGAAGCTGAAACTATCGAAGAATATGAAGCAAATTTAAAAGAAATCGTAGCTTATGCTAAAAAGAAACAAGCAGAAACCGGAATTAAACTGCTTTGGGGTACTGCTAACGTATTCGGACACGCACGTTATATGAATGGTGCAGCAACTAATCCTGATTTCGATGTAGTAGCGCGAGCTGCCGTTCAAATCAAAAATGCAATTGATGCTACTATCGAATTAGGCGGAACTAATTATGTATTCTGGGGTGGACGTGAAGGCTATATGTCTCTTTTGAATACCGATCAAAAACGTGAAAAAGAACATTTAGCCCAAATGTTGAAAATGGCTCGGGATTATGCTCGTGCAAAAGGTTTCAAGGGTACGTTCTTGATTGAACCTAAGCCTATGGAACCGACCAAACATCAATACGATGTAGATACGGAAACCGTTATCGGATTCTTAAAAGCTCATGGTTTGGATAAAGATTTTAAAGTAAACATCGAAGTCAATCATGCAACATTGGCAGGGCACACATTCGAACATGAATTATGCGTAGCAGTGGACAACGGTATGTTAGGTTCTATCGATGCTAACCGTGGAGACTATCAAAACGGATGGGATACAGACCAATTTCCTATCGATAATTTCGAATTAACTCAAGCAATGATGCAAATTATCCGTAACGGCGGTTTCGGCAATGGCGGTACTAATTTCGATGCTAAAACTCGTCGTAATTCTACCGATCTTGAAGATATTTTTATTGCACACATTGCAGGTATGGATGTTATGGCCAGAGCATTATTAAGTGCAGCCAAGTTGTTGGAAGAATCTCCTTACAAAAAAATGTTGGCCGACCGTTATGCTTCTTTCGATTCAGGTAAAGGTAAAGAGTTTGAAGAAGGGAAATTGTCTCTGGAAGACATCGTAGCTTACGCTAAAGCTAACGGTGAACCTAAACAAACCAGCGGCAAACAAGAATTATACGAAGCAATCGTAAATATGTATTGCTAATTCTCACATTATTGAAGTAAGTGATAAGGGATTATTCCCTTATCACTTTTGCATAATATCAACTTTAACTTCATTATTATCTTATTTTAAGACACTATGAACAATACAACCACAGAAGGGAGTAAATTTTATTTATACTCCATCACAGCTGTAGCAATCTTGGGCGGTCTGCTATTCGGATACGACACAGCTGTTGTTTCGGGTGCAGAAAAAGGGTTAGAAGCTTTTTTTCTTACTGCCACCGATTTTCAATATGACAAAATATTACATGGTATTACTTCTTCCAGCGCATTATTGGGTTGTGTTATCGGAGGAGCAATTTCCGGCATATCAGCATTGCGTTTAGGTCGCCGTAATTCTTTACGTTTGGCATCCGTACTGCTTTTACTCTCAGCATTAGGTTCTTATTATCCCGAATTTTTATTCTTTAAATATGGAGAAGCGAATCTAAATGTCTTGATAGCATTTAACTTTTATCGTATTTTAGGAGGTGTAGGTGTAGGTCTTGCTTCTGCAATATCTCCTATGTATATCGCAGAAATAGCTCCATCCGAAATACGCGGTACTCTTGTTTCTTGTAATCAATTCGCTATTATTTTCGGTATGTTGGTCGTATATTTTGTAAACTACTTGATTTTAGGCGACCATCAAAATCCCATTATACTGAAAGACGCACAAGGCGTTCTATCGGTAAGCCCAGAATCTGATATGTGGACAGTAAAAGAAGGCTGGCGTTATATGTTCGGATCAGAATCGTTTCCGGCAATACTTTTCGGAATTTTACTATTTTTTGTACCCAAAACTCCTCGATATTTGGTGCTGATAGAACAAGAAGAGAAAGCTTTCTCTATTCTGGAGAAAATCAACGGACAGAAAAAGGCAAAAGAGATACTAAACGATATAAAAAGTACGGTACACGAAAAAACCGAAAAGTTGTTTACTTATGGCGTTCCGGTAATCATTATCGGTATATTATTATCGGTATTCCAACAAGCCATAGGGATTAATGCGGTCTTATATTATGCACCTCGTATGTTTGAAAATGCAGGAGCTGAAGGCGGTGGTATGATGCAAACCGTGATTATGGGTATTGTTAATATCCTTTTCACTCTCGTTGCAATCTTTACAGTTGACAGATTCGGCCGCAAACCGTTATTAATTATCGGATCTATCGGTATGGCTATCGGTGCATTTGCCGTAGCTATATGTGACAATATCGGTCTTAAAGGTATCATTCCCGTTCTTTCCATTATTGTATACGCTGCTTTCTTCATGATGTCTTGGGGTCCTATTTGCTGGGTGTTAATTTCAGAAATATTCCCTAACACGATTCGAGGAAAAGCTGTCGCTATCGCAGTAGCATTCCAATGGGTATTTAACTATATCGTATCTTCTACATTCCCGCCTTTATACGAATTCAGTCCTATGTTCGCTTACAGTTTATATGGTATCATCTGTGTAATCGCAGCGATCTTCGTATGGCGTTTTGTCCCTGAAACTAAAGGCAAATCATTAGAAGACATGAGTAAACTGTGGAAAAAATAATCTCTATACCTCTAATCTTAAAAGCGGCGAGATATCTCGCCGCTTTTTTTATACCCACAGAACCAAAATAAGATCCTAATAGAACATAAAAAAGCATTTTCACATTTGATTTATAAAACAAACGAAAATATATTTGCAACAAAATAAGCTATAAATCTGTATATTACAAATACATTATACAACTTACATTCGATTTTTATGTACATAACCCTTACTATCTTAGTATTATCCGCAATTTTTTTCATGAACGGCAAAATTCGTTCGGATGTGGTAGCACTCTGTGCACTCGTACTTCTTTTAGTTTTTCAAATATTGACTCCGGAAGAAGCATTATCAGGATTTTCCAATTCCATTGTCATTATGATGGTTGGGCTATTTGTTGTCGGAGGTGCTATTTTTCAGACCGGATTAGCCAAAATGATCAGTGCGAAAATATTAAGAATGGCAGGTAAAAGTGAACTGAAACTATTCATCCTTGTTATGCTGGTAACCGCTGCAATCGGAGCATTTGTCAGCAATACAGGAACAGTTGCTCTGATGTTACCTATCGTCGTCAGTTTGGCTTTAAGCGCAAACATGAACGCCAGCCGTCTGCTCATGCCGTTAGCATTCGCAAGCAGTATGGGAGGTATGATGACCTTAATCGGAACTCCGCCTAACCTTGTCATTCAAAATACACTGACAGAAAACGGATATGCCCCCCTTTCTTTTTTCTCTTTCACTCCGGTCGGTATTATTTGTGTCCTGACAGGTATTATAGTACTTATTCCGTTAAGCAAAATATTTCTTTCCCAAAAAGGACAAAATAACAATAATAAAACAAACAGAAACAAATCTTTGAATGAATTGGTTAAAGAATACCAACTTGCAGATAATTTATTCAGGATAAAAGTCAATCCCAAATCTCCTGTTATCGGGAAAAATGTAGTCGAACTGGATATTCGAAAAAAATACGGATTGAACGTTTTGGAAGTACGACGCATCTCTCAGTCTCAATCACGTTTCTTAAAGTCGGTCAATCAAAAACTTGCAACTGACACGACATTACAAAGCGAAGATGTAATTTATGTAATGGGAGATTTCGACCGGATACACCAAATTGCGCAAGAATTAGATCTTTATATCATCGACTCGCATACTACTGAAGAATCTGGGAAGAATAAAGAGAACTCTCTCGATTTTTATGATATCGGTATTGCCGAAATTTTATTGATGCCAAATTCACGCCTCATCAATCAAAGTGTTAAAGATGCCGGGTTCAGAGATAAATACAATCTAAATGTTCTTGGAATACGTCGTAAAAAAGAATATATTTTACATGATATAAAAGATGAAAAAATCCACTCGGGAGACGTATTACTCGTACAAGGGACATGGAACGATATAGCCCGGTTAAGTGAAGATCAATCGGAATGGGTCGTATTAGGTCAACCACTTACCGAAGCTGCCAAAGTGACTTTGGATTATAAAGCTCCTGTCGCTGCAGCGATCATGGTTCTTATGATAGCAGCAATGATGTTCGATTTTATTCCGATCGCACCTGTTACAGCTGTTATGATAGCCGGACTATTAATGGTTCTTACCGGATGTTTTCGAAATGTAGAATCAGCCTATAAAACTATTAATTGGGAAAGTATCGTACTTATTGCTGCCATGCTTCCCATGTCTTTAGCATTGGAAAAAACAGGCGCATCAAAAGTCATTTCGCACTCGTTGGTTACAGGATTAGGTCAATACGGCCCGGTCATATTGTTAGCAGGAGTTTATTTTACGACATCACTGATGACGATGTTTATCAGCAATACAGCTACAGCAGTATTACTCGCTCCCATCGCAATGCAATCGGCTATAGGAATCGGAGTAAGCCCCTATCCTTTCCTATTTGCTGTAACCGTTGCAGCAAGCATGTGTTTTGCATCTCCGTTCTCCACACCTCCGAACGCATTAGTAATGCCGGCAGGACAATATACATTTATGGATTATGTGAAAGTCGGATTGCCTCTTCAGATTATTATCGGAGTTATCATGATCTTTACCCTGCCTCTTATTTTTCCGTTTTAAATCCATACTTCTAAAGGGGCTGTCTAAAATTTGCACGGATCAAGTTCGAGAGAAATCCACAAGAAGTCAGCCCCTTTCTCGAAAGGAATAAAGGAGTGTATGATCTCGTATCAATGAGTGCATGCCAATAGATTTGAATATTGTATTGAACGGGTTGCTACAAAAAATCCCCCTTCCCCTTTCAAGAGGAAGGAGAACCGTACCGGTATTGCCAACAATATTATAGGCTCGTTTTTACTCGTCAGATAAGCGAGTTATCATCCTCATAAAACAGGAAAAGTAACTTTTCAATGTATTATCTTGAAAAAGGAAGTTTTCATATCTTTCAGATTACTATTCTTTATGAGTAAGAATAGTTTCGATATTATACCGAGGGCGATCTTTCACTTCGATATAAATTTTTCCGATATACTCTCCTATTATCCCAATGGAAATCAGAACCAAAGCTCCGATAAACCACACAGAAAGCATTAGTGATGCCCATCCTGCAACAATATCTCCTGTTAAATAAGAACATAACGTATATATAAATGCACAAAACGTCATAATCAGGAAAAATACGCCAGCACCGAATATCAAACGCACAGGTTTTACCGAAAATGAGGTTATACCGTCTATCGCAAAATTGAGCATTTTACTCAACGGATATTTAGATTCTCCTGCAAAACGTTCATGACGATCATAATATACGCATGTCGTATTGTAACCGATCAACGGCACTATACCTCGTAAAAATAAATTACGTTCTCTGAATTTCATAAGTTGTTCCAACGCCCGTTTACTCATCAAACGATAATCGGCATGATTATAAACCGATTTCACTCCTAATCCTGTCATCAACTTATAAAAGCAAAGAGCTGTAGTCCGTTTGAAAAAAGTATCTTTCTGCCGAGATTTTCTTACTCCATAAACGATGTCAAAACCTTCTTCATATTTCTTTACCATTTCCTCTATGACCGAAATATCATCCTGTAAATCGGCATCTATCGAAATCGCAAGATCACTCATATCTTTAGCGACCGTCAATCCTGCCATCAACGCATTCTGATGCCCGACATTGCCGGCCAGATTAACGCCATATACATACTTACTCTCCTTATACAATTTACGGATAAGTTCCCATGTATTATCCCGACTACCGTCATTGACAAACAATATAAAACTATCGGGAGAAATCATCTCTTTTTTTATCAATCCTTCAAGGACAGAAATAAGACGTCTGGATGTTTCCTTTATTACTTCCGATTCGTTATAACACGGTACAACGATACTTAGTATCATATATTTTTAAAGTTAAAAGACAAATTAATAAATTAACGAAATCAAAGATACATAACATATCGCATTAAAACCAATCAATTTATATAAAATCTCACAGTCAGATTAAGAACCTGCCTAA
>NZ_CEWDCG010000126.1:0-9203 GCF_982436375.1 Coprobacter sp.
GCCATCATCTTCATATGCCATCTTATTTTTTAGGGACATTTACTGAATATCCCTAGGAGGAAATTATTTTTTTTTGAGATTATTTTGGTATAACTCTATAATATTATTTATATACTTTTCTTCCGAGAATTTCCGAATAAAATTATATGCATTGTTACACATTTGATAATAAGTGCAATCGTCTATATTTATGGCAGTTTGTATCGTCTGGTAAAGTGATTCGGTATTGCCGTAATTAAATAAATATCCGGTTATACCATTTTCGACAATTTCAGGAAGTCCTCCGATATTAGATGCAATAACAGGTTTGCTTAGCGCCATGGCTTCTGCCGCACTTAGTCCAAATGTTTCATACCATTCGGAAGGAACAATTATAAAAGATGATTCGGAAATTGTTTTTTTCAGATCTTTTCCTGATTTGAAGCCGAGAAGTTCGACATTGTGTGGAATATCATTTAGTACGAGGCCTCCATTTCCCGCTATTTTTATTTGGATATCGGGAAGTCGTTTGGCTGTTTGTATTAATGTTTTTATTCCTTTTTCTTCAGATAAACGTCCGAAATAAAGTATATAATTTCCCCGATGTGGATTATATGCAGCTTTAATTTCTATCGGATTGTAGATAACCTGATGGTTATATTTTTTAAATTCAGGATTTAATTTGGCATAAAGTTGGAAAGATGCTTGGCTGACAAAAATAAAGGTATCGATATAATGGTTAACTGGATAGAATATTTTTCTGAAATACATTTCTGCCATGAAAAGAAAGCTCTCCAAATAACCGGATTTTCCGCATTTGTTTATAAAGCAGTTATAGTATCTTCCATTTTGGCATTTTGTACATATTTGTAGTTTTCCGTTTAATAAAGCTGATGCTGGACAAACGAGCCGGTAATCGTGGGCAGTGATAACGACGGGAATATTGTATTTTTTTAATATCGGTAAAATTGAGACAGAAAAACTACTGAACATTAAATGAATGTGTGCAATATCTGGCTTTTCTTTCAATATGGCTTCTTCGATTTTTTTTGAGGCTTCTTTATTAAAGAAAAACGATTTTATATTTTGTATTTTATGCTTGAGTGGGATCTCCCTGAATTCGGGATAGTCTATAAAATAAGGGTTCTCACCAGAGAAATTTTTTTTGTTTTTAGTTGATACTGGTATAACCTCATGACCTTTTGATTTTAATAATGAAATTGTTTTGAAAAAAACAGTTTCTGCACCACCTCTTAAGTAAAAATATTTATTGATTAGCAATACTTTCATGGTGATTTTTTTTATAATTTATATAATGTTTTTGTATCCTGAATGCTTTGATTAAAGTTTTTACCTTTTGTTATAATGGTTTATAATGTGACTTATTTTCATATAAATACGTCGAATTAATATATAAGGTTTTAATCGATAAAGATAATAAAAATATTTATTTATATGAAATCCGTATTTAGTATTGAAGTTCTTTTTTTGCAGAAGAATGTTTTTATGCATTGATGCTTGTGAGCTTATGCCTTGAGTATTATATTTTACTAATGTTTCAGGGACAATTGTATAAGACTTTTTATTTAAACAGATTGCTTTTATCAGTAATCCCCAATCAGCAATGATTTTAAACTCTTCATCGTATTTTCCTTGCTCTATAAATACACTACGTTTTATTATGGTTGCTTGATGACATATTCCTTCGTAGAGATCGAATTTATTGAGCCGTTTGGGGGGGGTTGATTTTATGCGTATATGCTTATTATTCATAATGACGCTTGTAAATATGAAGTCAGTTGTCGCATTATTCATAAAATCAAAAGAACAACCGTCCGTAAAAATGTCCCCTGAATTAAGAAAGAATATATATTCTCCGGAAGCAAAATCGACCGCTTTATTCATTGCATTGTATATACCTTTATCTGGCTCTGATATCCAGAATGTGATACTCGATGCGTATTTACGAATGATATCGATACTGTTATCAGTGGAAGCACCGTCTATGACAATATACTCGAAGTTTGAATATTTCAGTGAAATAACGCTTTTGATAGTTTGTTCTAATCCTATTGCGTTATTTCTGTTGATTGTTATGATTGATAACTTCATTGATAATCGTTTTGTAAGCGTTGATCGTTTGTTTTTTTATAATTATCTTATCATGTCTTTTCTCTGCCGTTAAAATTTCATTTCGTGATAATTTTAATGCAAAATCTTTATCGTTCCATATTTTTAAGATGGCAGATACGATTTCATAAGGGTCATTAGGAGAGACTAATATACCTGCATCATTTGATAATATTGAGCTTGTTCCTCCAACATTAGTTGCAATGGTCGGTGTCCCAATATATTGTGCTTCACATATACTATTGGCACTGTTCTCTATATGTGAAGGGTGTAAATATAGGGTCGCATTTTGTAATTCTTTTATTATATCTTGCGCGGATAAGATTCCTAAAAATTTTACACATTCTTTGTGTTTATGCAGTTTCTTATATAACTTCACAGATTCCGACTTATCGGATATTCCTCCAATTCTCCATTCTATCTTTTGTTTGGATAGTTTTTTTAAAACGTTTATGGTTTTGAATATGACATCAAGACCTTTATATGAAGAATCGGAAATGGTAGATAGGATTGTTATTTTATTATTTACAGGGTTATTCCATTTTTTTGCAATATAAAACGGTTCTCTCAATATTTCGTTTATATAAAAATATTTGCAATTCGGAGCAATGAGTTTAATACTTTCTTTATCCCAATCTGTTCTTCCAAATGCGTATTGTTTTTATGGGGACTTTTAATGAGTTGAGATATAAATTCCATAAATTTGTTCCATTAGGAAGAAATGAATAATTATATATTGACACGATCCCTTGCAGATGAAGGACAATAGGAAATTTACAATATTTTAAAAGTCTGATTCCACACCATTCACTTCCGAATAAATGAACTATATCCGGCTGGACTGTGTTTAAGATACTCATAAAATTGTCAATATCTTTGAGGCATTCCTTTTTGCCTAAATATCGGGGAATTATATTAAAAGGTTTGAAATTATACGTTAGTCCGTCCCTTACCGGATAGTAATTTACATTATTGATTTGTTTAGGTTTGTCGGGATATCGGGTATGATATGCAACAAATAATTTGATACTAGAATCAGAAGAGAATAAATTTATATATGAATCTATCCATCCTCTTCCATTATAGTCGTGATCTTGTTCTATAATTTTTGGAGCTGTTGCAGAAAGAACGAGTATCTTTAGTGAATCCATCAGTGTTGATTTATAAAGCGAAATACTTGGTAATTTGTTCTTCAGAGAAATTTCTGATATTTTTATTTATGCATATAGCAGAGCATATCCATACTAATAGATACCGAAAGTCAAGAGCTGGCATTCCCCATGGGAACATATCTATTAACCAAAGTAAAATAACAAATCCAGCAATTTTGCAAAATTTATTTTTAGATTTGAATAATCCTAAGTATATTGCCGATATGAATATGTTTAATAATAATATTAAGTTTACTACTCCTCCCTTTAATATGACTTGTAAATAACCGCATTCGATCAGAAATCGATCGTCTTTGTCTTCGACAGAATCGAACTCTTGCCCATCGATACCCGGAGCATAATAAGTTCCGTCAATGCCTTTCCCGATTATCCAGTCTTTTTGAGACATGTCTTCTATAAATGATATAAATAGCTCTTCTCGATTATTGACAGATATCCGGTCATATATTTTTTGAAATATTCCAAGATCCCCTGAAGAAAAAAAAGCATATAAGGCAAAACAACTGATGCAAAGAAACAATATCCCGATCATCTTTTCTTGGATATGGTGTTTCAATTTAGAGATTGATAATATTAACGTTCCCAAAATAAAGAAGTTTCCATAAGTCAACATTAGGTTACGTCTTGCCATGATGGTTGGAATCAAAACAGACAATGCCGTAATAATTCCGGCATACAATATGTTTTTATTTCGTAAATAAGGTGATATTAAATATAAAAATGCCGGGGTGGTTCCTAATACCCATACAAATTGTTCAGTGAAAGATTGGTTTTTGAATAAAGGAACTATAAAAAGAATACCAAATATGAAAAAAAACGGAATGCATATAAGTCCCCATCGAATGAAATAATGTACCAACTTGTCTGTCGGGAAAAATACGATGAGAGGTACAAATAAATGAAAGAAAAAATAGGGTTGGAAATAGGTCATCAGAGACTCTGAAGTGATCGAAAAATTATGTAATATGGTATATATATGCCATAGCAGCAATGCATACATCGAATATTGGATATATGTGCTGTAATGGTTTCTTCTGAAAGAGATGCTTTTATAGGCAGCGATTATCAAGATAAAAAATCCCAGATATTGTAACGGTTGTCTTATTATATCGGTTTCTTCTCCTATACGCCGCAATAGGTAACCTATGCAATATAGTGCTAAGCCCGTTAAGAAAAGAATAATATATCTTTCTTCTTTTTTTTCGGTGTAAACAGTTGTGGTATTTGTCATTTTATCCATATCCCTTTTTTATGTTTAATAATGACTTGTCTATACTGAATCGGTGCGATAATGAATCCATAGAAATTGGAGATGATCGATGCTATGAGGACCGCGCTAGCTCCTAAAGATGTGTTTTGTACTAATAGTGTGGCTGTTATTATAAAAAGAAGCGGGGATATAAGGCTGACATAGAGTTGTATTGTTATTGCTCCGATACCATTTAGCAATGTCACGAATGGATGAGAGAAAACACATATGATATTGTATAACATCGCCCAAAACGAGAGGGTAGTTGATATATCGATACGTTCTTTTAGCCATACATAGTAGAGTTGTCCGGAACAAACATACATGATGATTCCTGTTATGGTTAATAGTAAGACGCATTTGATATATTGTTTTATTTTATTTCTTAGCCACATGAAATCTTGTCTTGTATATGCATCGGTTGCAGCAGACCAAAAAGGCAATAATAAAATTGTAATTGCCATCGTGAGAACCCCGAAATATTTATATGCAATATTGAAATCCGTGACTTCGTTCATCCCGAGATTTCGAGCAATGATGAAGCTGGACATTTGGTATTGAATGATTGTTGCAATTTGAATGATAAAAAATTTACTTCCAGTGTTAAATAAAGGTTTTATATGTTTTATTTTTATATATTTTATGGATGGACTTAATTTTTTATATTTTCCTCGATATAAAAAGATCGAAAACAAAATAGTGACTATAAGTGGTGTCATGCATAAACAGATACATAAAAGCAATAGAGAACCTTTAGTGACCAAGGTTAATGAATAGATGACTATTAAGGCTACAACTTGACCTGAAACATCAATTAAAGATGCCATTGCAGCTCTTTGGTCGGCAAATAAAACGATATTGATGATTTTTAGCACAAATGACAGGCAAAAATAAGAAAAAATTATAATAAAAGCCTGTGATATATTAGGGGCATTTGTGGTAGAAACTTTTAATATTTCTACCCAATTGAGATATGGCATTGTAAGTGTGATGATGAGCCATAATATAAAAAATATGCCAAACAATAAAGCGTATGATGTACTGATATAAGTTTTGGCGAGTTTATATTTTTGTAAAGAAATCGCTTCTGTTAACTTATTTCTTAATCCATTCGTAAGTCCTAAGTCGAAAAAACTTATCCAAGTGACCATTGAACTGAGAGTAAGCCAAATACCGTAATTTTCGGCATTAACAAAATCGATGGTGATAGGTACAATTATAAAACTCGTGACGACACTTAAAATCTTTAACAGACAAGTGTATAAAGTATTTTTTTTGTACTGTAGGTCAATATTGGGTTTAAATAATATTGACGGATGACGTTTATTGGGCATTTTTATTTCCATAACCGTATCCGTAACCTTGTTTCGCGTTTGTTGCGTTGATGACAAATGACATCTTTTTCAATCGATTGTTTTGTACAAGGGTATTTGCATACCTGATGTTATCCTTGGTCGTATAGTTGGCTCTGCAAACGTATATTGTCATGTCGGAAATGTATGCAAAATTGAATGTGTCAGAGATTAATCCGACAGGTGCTGTGTCCAAGATTATATAATCGTATGTTTGTTTGAGTTCGTCAATAAGGCCTTTTAGCTTTTCACTTGACAATAATTCTGCCGGATTAGGAGGAATAGGCCCTGCTAAAATTATATCCATATTGTCGTGCAAAACTTTGGGGACAATAATTTCTGGTATTGTTATCGTATTTGTTGCTAAATAATTTGTTAAACCATATTTATTTTGTAACTTCAAATAGTCTCCTAAGCGAGGGTTCCTTATATCCATACCGATAAGAATTACCTTTTTCCTAGATAAGGCTAATGTCTTGGCAAAATTGCTGCTGATGAAAGATTTGCCTTCGCCACTAGTACTGGAAGTAACTAAAATAACCTTCTCGTCTTTTCCATTTAATATGAATTGAATATTGCTTCTCAATAATCTGAAAAGTTCTGAAATAGGAGATGTGCTTCCATCCTTGACTACAATATTTTCATTTGTGTCGTTTGTGCATATTTCTCCTAAAATAGGAATATCGGTTAATGCTTCAAGTTCAGAACGTGTTCCGAATTTTGTTTTAAAGATATTTCTTAAGTATAGATAAACTATAGGGAGTAGTAATCCTATAAGGATACTGAACGAAAGTAACATTAAACGTGTCGCTCCTACTGGCTTATTTATATTATATGCTTTATCTACAATTTGCCCTTTAGGGGTTGCTACGGCTAAAGTAATTGCGTTTTCTTCTTTCTTCTGTAAAAGAAATAAATATAGCTCTTCTTTTATGAGTTGTTGTCTTTTTATATTTATAAATTCTCTTTCTTGGGTAGGCATGTTTTTTATTCTGGAGATAAAAGTTTTTTCTTGAGCGTGTAAATCTTTTAATGCAATTTCTATCCCCGATTTCATATTTGAAATTGTGTTTTGCACATTTTCCCTATTGGCATCGATCTGCTGTTCGATCAGTTTTATGGTAGGACTATTGGGTTTGGCTGTCTGAAGTAACTTTAATCGTTTAAGAATTAATTCATTATAACTTTGTATGGCTTCAATTGATGATTTGTCAGAAAGCCCACTGTTGAATGGCATTAAAGAATATTTGTTCTGAGGGTCGGACATAAACTTTTCGATTAGCGAAACTATCTGACGTTGAGTTTCTGTTTCAACTAATTTTTCTTTAAATATTCCGTTTTGTTCCAAAATGATTTTAGCTTCAGCTTCGATGTTCGTCAGGTTGTTACTCCTTTTATATAATTCGAATTTCTTTTCTATTTCAGATAATTCCGTAATAATAGAGTCTATACGGATATTTAAAAAATGGGCTGTTTGTGAAGCTTCCAAGTTTTTTGTTTGAATGCCGTTATCATTGTATGTTGTAATAATTGTATTCAGAAGATCTTTCCCCCTCTGTATGTTATTTTCAAGAATGCCTAAGCGTATTAAATTTGCTTTTTTTGTAGCGATATACATATCTATATTTTTAGATATGTTTTCAGCTGCATCATCATACCCGCTTAAATAGATAGTTTGATTTAATTTTTTCCCGGATTTAAAGAAACATGTCGAGTCAAATGAGAAAATTCCGTATGGAGTGGATAATATTGCCGGAAATTTATTTGATTCGACTTCTCCAATAAATTTTCTGCCTTTACGGGCAGTAATATCAATTTTGCCTTGTTTTGATATGTGTACTTTAAATCGTAAAGATGCCGATAAAGTGTCTTCGATAGATGAGGGGACAATCAATTTTATCGGAGATTGGTTATATACATCTTTTTTACGGATAAAGTCTTTATTAATAATATATGTTTGATTTAATTTAAGTTTTTCGACGGTTTCTCGCAATGTCGAGTGTGATGATATTACATGAATTTCATCATCTACTTCACCACCACCACCGACAAGTCCTCCGAAAGAGAAATTTTTAAGTAAGGATGATTGTAGTCCTCCTGAAGATTTCCCATCTTCTGATTGTATTAATATACTTGCATTAACTTGATAGATAGGGGTTTTTATTTTTAAATAAATAAAGCAAAGCCCCAGGCAACCTATAATTGATATAACAAAGAGATACCAATGTTTGATATAAGAATGAATTAAAGCTAAAATATTTGTTATGTTGTTATTATTTTGGCTTATACTATTCATGACTACTGTAATTTTTATTTATTTGAATATTGCGATAAACAAAGCTGCAATTGTAGATACAGCACTGATGATAGTTGATGTGATTGTTATATTAAACTGTTTGTCAGATCCGTATTTTGCCGCAGCTTTTTTAGCTTTGTTGGGTTCTACATATATGACATCATTTTTTTGTAAATAGTAATATGGGGATGAAAAGATTGCTGGATCAGTTAAGTCGAATCGATGAAACTCCTTTTTCCCATTATTTTCTCTGATTAATAATATATTTTCTCTTTTTCCGTATATAGATAAGTCTCCGGCCATACCTATTGCATCTAAAATTGATATGCGGTCTCCTGATATACTGATGGTACCGGGTCTGTTTATTTCTCCCAATATAACAATTTTAAAGTTGAGAATATCGACAGTGACCAAAGGTTCTTTTACATAATTTTCTATTTTGTTTTTGATAAGAGATTCTAATTGTTTTCGAGTTAATCCTGCGACATGCAATTGCCCGAGTTGAGGATAGTTTATATTTCCATTTTTATCGACAAGATATGTTTGCAGTTTAGGGGTTGCTGTAATGTCAGTTTGACCTGTATATAAATAACTGACAGCAGGAAGATTAAATATTGCGACTGCATTGGGATCTTCTGCCGATACATAGATGGATAATATGTCGTCAGGGATAATTTTAGATTCGTAGTTTAATAAAGTATCAATTGCTATACCTTGATTGTATTTATTTTCTAAGTCTTGAAAATAAGCAATATCTGATTGTGTTTTACAAGAGAAAAAGGCGACGGAAATAAGGAATAAGTAAAGTATATTTGTTTTCATTAAAAATAATTTTTGCAGATAAACATAATTCAATGGGACAAATATAGCCTTTTTATCGTATGTTCCCAATAAAATTAGCTCACTTAATTATGTAACGGTTCTTTCTGTTTTTTATTGTTGTTGTAGAATAAAAATTTTTGTAAAATGTAGCGTGTTTTATATCTGCTTTATTACCAAATATTTATTTTGATATAAAATTATCT
>NZ_CEWDCG010000127.1:0-9197 GCF_982436375.1 Coprobacter sp.
CTATTTGTTTTGGTCTAAAATAACAGATTTTTTAGTATTTAAAACCCTTGTTGGGAATTATCGTTTTTACAGATTGGATTTAAATGGTTACATTTGTATAGTAAATAGTATAATTTTTATCTATGGGCACTCGAAAACGTCTGTTGGCTATTATAAATCCGATATCAGGAACTCACTCAAAAGTAAATATTCCTGAAACTATAAAAGCGACATTGGATGACAGTAAATTTGATATTCAGATCAAATTTACTGAATATGCCGGGCATGCTACTGTTTTGACGAGAGAGGCCGTAGCTGAAAAAACAGATTATGTACTTTCTGTAGGTGGAGACGGTACTTGTAATGAAATAGCAAAGGCTCTTATCCATTCCGATACGGCTTTAGGAATTATTCCTATCGGATCGGGTAACGGTTTGGCTCGTCATTTGGGAATTCCTATCGATGTCGTACGCGCATTAAAGATCGTCAATGAGAATAGAACTGTAGCTTTGGACTACTGCAAAGCTAATGATAAAGTATTTTTCTGTACTTGTGGTGTCGGTTTCGATGCTTGGGTAAGTATGAAGTTTGCGGAAGATAAGCATAGGGGAGGACTTACCTATTTGAGAAAAGCTGTTACTGAGTATATGAAATATAAAACCGAGACTTATCGTTTGGAAAGTAAAGACGGATCGGTTAAAGAAAAAGCATTTTTGATAGCATGTGGTAATGCTTCCCAATATGGAAATAACGCATATATTGCTCCACGTGCCAATATGCAGGATGGAAAGTTGGATGTTACGATCATACGACCTTTTACTCCATTTGATATAGGGCCGTTAGCAGTTCAATTGTTTACTAAACTTATAGACCGGAATAGTAATATTAAAACATTCGAAACAGAGTCTATATCTATCATTCGGGAAAAACCGGGAATCATGCATATAGATGGAGAACCGATAATGATGGATGCCCGTATAGATGTGAGCTGTATTCCGGGAGGATTGAAAGCCCTTGTTCCTGAAGAGAATAATAAAAAATCACTGATAGAGCCTATACAATCTGTATTCTGGGATGTTGTCGATACGATAAAAACGGAGTTGAATATTTAATCCCGTTATAAAAGACCTTTTAAATAGCTTTGTAATCGTTGAAATTCGATTTCAAAATTGGGTGTAAATATTTGCTTCCCTATATTTTGTTCAATTTCGTCAATGCTCCAAAAACGACCGGTTTCTACTTCATCTTTATCGGGAACTATCAGTCCGTCATATATAGTGTAGTAAGAATATACCATTTCCTTTTCTATCTCAGATTCAAAGATATATGAAAACGAAAAAGTCGGAGAGAAGTCCGTAATGCTCAGTTCTTCCCGAGTCTCGCGAAACAAAGCGTCTTCAACACTCTCACCGTAATCAACGTGTCCTCCGACTGCCGTATCCCATTTTCCCGGTTGAATATCTTTGTTCATAGCTCTTTTCTGGAGGTATAAATTTCCGTATTTATTAAAGATTTGTAGATGAATTACCGGATGTAAGAGTTTACTTCCGTTATGACATTCTTTACGAGTCGCTTTCCCTATTGTATGGCCTTGTTCGTCTATTATCGGAAATAGTTCTGTAGAATTATTCTTCATTTCGTTCTGTATTATATTTTTCTACAACCTTTTGAAGTTCCTCAGTCGAAATATCCGGTGGGCAATCAGAAAAATTAATTCTGAATGTACAGCCGTTTTTCCAGTTAGAACATCCGTATGCAGACTTACCTTTCAATATTTTCCCTTGCTTGCATATTGGACAAATTATTTCATTTATTTTCGATTCAAGTCTTTGATTCTTTATTTCTTTTTTTGCCGGATTCGCATTTTTGCTTTTCTTTTTCGTATCTGTTTTTTTTGCTTTATTCGTTTCTATTTTTTCCGTATCTTGAATAGTAATGCTTCTATTGACAGAGTCATTTCTGACATGGTTAACGATTTGAGTAACCATTATTTTAAGTTCGTCTAAAAAATTTCGGGCATTATATTCACTACGCTCTATTTTTCTTAGTTTATTTTCCCATATACCCGTCAATTCGGCTGATTTTAGCAGTTCGTCCTGTATTGTTTGTATCAATTCTATACCGGTAGATGTCGGAATGAGATTTTTACGCTCTTTCCGGATATAATTCCGTTTAAAAAGTGTCTCTATTATTGCAGCACGAGTGGATGGCCGTCCTATGCCGTTTTCTTTCAGAGCATCGCGTAATTCATCGTCATCGACTAATTTCCCGGCAGTTTCCATTGCTCGTAGCAAGGTAGCTTCGGTATATAATTTGGGGGGCTGTGTCCATTTTTCTGTTAAAGATGGTTCGTGCGGCCCGCTTTCTCCTTTTATAAAGTCAGGCAGAACTTTTTCTTCTTCATTTTCTTTTTCCGGATCTTTATCTTTTTCAAAAACGGTCCTCCAGCCGGGTTCTATAACTTGTTTCCCTGTTGTCTTGAATTCGACATTATTGACTTTTCCCAAAACAGTTGTTGTTGCGATTTTACAATCCGGATAAAATACTGCGATAAAACGACGAGCAACTAAATCATATACCTTCCGTTCATTATCCGTAAGATTATTTGGTCGTACGTTTGTCGGGATAATTGCGTGATGATCTGTTACTTTTGAATTGTCAAAAACTTTTTTAGGTTTGGGCAGTTTTCCTTTTTGTAAAGGGGGTATTAACGGTTCATAAATCGAATTAAAGGCTATGGCTTGCAGTATTCCGGGAACTTTAGGATAAATATCGTCACTTAAAAATGTGGTATCTACACGAGGATAGGTTGTTACTTTCTTTTCATACAAAGATTGTATCAATTTGAGTGTATCTTCTGCCGAAAATGCAAATTTCTTATTGCATTCTACTTGTAGAGATGTCAAATCAAAAAGTCGGGGAGGAGCTTCTTTCCCTTGTTTCTTGGAAACATCGGTTACTTCAAACGGGATTCCCAGAACTTCTTGCAAAAAAGACTCTCCTTCTTCTACCGTCTGAAAACGGCCTTTCGTAACAGAAAAGACGGTTTCTCTATATATTGTTTTGAGTTCCCAATAGGGTTGCGACACGAAATTATCAATTTCGAGCTGACGGTTGACGATCAAAGCTAAAGTAGGAGTCTGTACACGCCCTATTGATAAAACTTGTTTATTTTGGCCATATTTTAATGTATATAAACGGGTGGCGTTCATTCCCAATAACCAGTCTCCGATAGCTCTTGATAATCCGGCTTCATATAAAGTATTGAAATCTTCTTGTTTTTTCAAATTTTCAAAACCTTCCCGTATAGACTCTTCGGTAAGAGAGGATATCCATAGCCTATATACCGGACATTTGCAGCCGGCTTTTTGCATTACCCAACGTTGTATAAGTTCCCCTTCCTGTCCTGCATCACCGCAATTGATAACAGCCTCAGCTTTGGACATAAGAGTTTCGATAATACCGAACTGTTTCTCAATGCCTTTATCCTGAATCAGTTTTATACCAAATCGTTGAGGTATCATCGGAAGACTCCATAAAGACCACGATTTCCATTGTGGAGCGTATTCGTGAGGCTCTTTCAATGTACAAAGATGACCGAATGTCCATGTAACCTGATATCCGTTCCCTTCATAATATCCGTCATGTCTGGTTTTTGCTCCTACGATGTCGGCAATTTCTTTTGCGACACTCGGTTTTTCGGCAATACAAACTTTCATTCGTTTACTGATTCGATTTTCTTTACAAATGTAAGATTTTAATTTTAATGCAGAAAAGAGCTTTCGTCGATAATCTTATATTATATTTGTAAATCATTTGATGAAGAATGATTATGCAAAGAATAAACTTCAAGAAATTTAATTCGGTCGGTTATTTTTGTTTAGGGGCATCAGCAGTTTATTGCCTGATATTTATCATTTATTCGTTTTATTGGTTGATTTCTCCTTATCCGAACGAATATCGGGAGTTTGCTAATATTGACATTACCCGTATGTTCCTCGAGGGAAAGAATCCGTATGATACGGTTAATATACCTCCTTTTTTTTATGTCTATGGATTTGTCGTGCCGTTATTGACATCTTGGTTATATTCCCTTATTAGTTTTATTCATATAGATCTGTTGTTGTTTCAACGTCTTATCGCTTTATCCGGCACTGTACTATGCGGTTGGATATCAGCAAAGGAGGTAAAAAATCAGACAAACTCGATTGTGTATGCCTTTCTTGCATTTTCGATAACTTTGATTGTCGGATGGAGCATGGGACTTTGTGTAGCCTTACCTAATACGTTAGGAGTTTTTGTTATGTTATTGACCTTATACAAAGCTAAAAGAATAAAAACTATCAAAGATATTTGCGGGGTATCATTTCTAACCATATTGTCATTTTTTATAAAACAGTATTTTGTAATTGTCTGTGTGCCTGTATTTATATGGTTGTTATTCCGATCTAAAAAACAGGCTTTATATTATGTCTTGTTTTCGATTTTTTGTTTCATTTGTGCGGCAAGTTTTATAAACTATTTATATCCTGCTTTTTTTTCGATAGCCATTGTTCATCATTTAGCTATCGCATCACATAGTTTGTCTCATTTGATAAAGCAATTGGCTGTAACTGGATTGTTTTATTTTCCGTTGCTTTTACTTTTTTTGCTGGTAGTGTATAATCGGTATAAGAATATATCCGGGAAGATCATAATATCTTTTAATTTAGGGAAAGATCGGAATAGTCCATTAATAAAGTTGTCCGAAATGCCCGATATTTATGCTATATCCGTTTGTGTATATTTTATCGTTATACTTCGATTGGGAATGCATGAGGGAGCATATATGACTTATATCTACCAATTGTTTATACCGGTTTTAGCTATTTACACGCTATCTGGTATTGATGTATTGAAAAAAGATAAATTAAAGAATGTTGTTCTTATAGGAACTGTTTTATTTTCGTTATACCATATCGGTCTTTTTATTAATATTCCGAGAGAAATGAATAATCGGGAAAAATCTGAATGGGAAAGTATTTATAAGATTTTAGATACAGACAAAACTCAAGGAGTACAGATTTACTCCCCGTTATTGGCAAAATATGCGTGGGATAATCAACTCCCTGTTTGGAACAACGGACAAACGGAATATATTTCTACTTTACAGAATAGTAGTGCTGTAAGTCATATTTTCCCGGAAGCGAATAAAATAGCGTTAAAGAATAAAGACTGGCAGCTGCAACTTCATCAACAAATTTCGACTTTTCAAATACCTGTCATTATTACGGATAATCTTTCGTTTTTGACCTCTTCTTTTTTAAAACAGGCCGGATATTGCATAACAGACTCCGTTTCATTGAAAGCCGGAACTACTCCAAATTACACTGTTTATCGTTGGATACCGTGTCAGGTACGAAATTGATGTTGATTTCGTTCATGAATTGTTTTAAGAAAGGTTGTCCTATGTAGAATGTATATGTGTCGAATTCTTTCGATGTTAATTTCCTTTTCATTGCATTCAAACGAGGAATAAATTTTCTGGTATATAATAAATCGAGAGTGATTCCCGGATTCAGACCTAATTGACTCGTATATATGTCGTATGTTTTTTGTGTATTCAGTTTTTCTCTTATTAATATTTGTTCTGATGCGTATTTATGGTTGAATTCATACATTCTGGATGCAAAATTTTTAAAGTTTACAGTATCGCTTAGATTCTTTAAATTCATAGAAAAGACGATTAACTCTTTTTCTTCCGGAGTTAATTTTACTCCGATATTCGCAAAAGAATCGATGAGGTCTGAAGATGAAATCTTTCGAGTGGCAAGAAGAGGATTCGACAGCTCTAATCTGTTGATAAATAATTTGTAGTCGGCAGCGAGAAGAGAATTTTCGTTATTTAGGGGTAGAGTTTTAAGAAATTGATAATACTCTTGCGGAATTTCTTGATTTGGAAACTTACGAGTATGATAAGTCTCATAATCAAGCAGCATACGGGCATAGGCGTAATCTGAATTTAGTAAAGCTATTTCCGCAGTCTTGCTTGAGATATTATTTTTTTTCAACCACTCTTTTAGTCTCTCTCGTTGTTGATGATATTCTCTTGTATATTTTTCTTTGAAAAGGATAGGAGATAACGTTAATATATCTGTTGCTAACTCTTGTATATCATTATGAAATGATACACGGATATTCCTAAGCTCATAGTTCGTTTGAGCTAAGTTACCGTAATATTTTGCATAATTATCTTGTTTTTCGAGGTCTTCTATATTTCTAACAGGTGTAGTAAGACGATCCATTTCTGTCTCGACTAAGAGAGTATCTCCCGGTTCTATATAAAAATTGATATATCCTTTTGGGAAAAATAAAGTTTGTTGTACAGGGTAATATAGTTGTAATGTTGTTGTAAAGTTTCCAAGACTATCGATATTTACGGGAATTGTTCTCTGCTCTTTAGTTATTACGTTATCTAAATAAATCGATCCGTTTCCGAATCGAAGTCTTGGATGATAGCCGTTGATATGGCCTTTTAATACCGCAATATTCTTTTTTAAGATATTATTGAGTTTTACTGTATCTTGCTGTGAAATATTTTTATGAAATAATGCCGTTTGGATTGTATCTTTACCGGAAGATACAGAAGCGTCTTGTAAGTTTATATTGATGATTCGTATTGGGGAGTCTCCCGATCTTTCACATAAATCTATTGTTTTTATTTCTTTTGACAGAGCAGGGAAATCTATGCTGATATTGGCTTTTCCTTGTTCCGATACTTGAAATTTGCGATTAAAGTCAGTTCCGTCTATCTCGATAGCTTTCCACTCTTGCTTATCTGTCGGAGAGATAATATATAAGTCGGAATGAATGATCATCCATTGGCCGGGAATGTGATTGCACGTGGCATAAATACGAGTTAAATCATCTCTTATTTCTATGCTGTCTATGTTGAAAGTTATCGTATTCCTCGCTTCAAAAGACGGTTTTCGAATAATTTTTGCTATACCGGGAACAAATTGGATAAATAAAAACAGAAGTGTAATAATGGTGATGCGCATAAAAACAATGTTAGTAATAAATAAAAGCTATTTATTACTAACAATAATATCTCATGATGGTTCATTCTAAGAGCTTGCCTAAATTTCGCTTGGGTCAGATCTGAGAGTTTCTTTTGGGGAAATAGGCCGGAAGAAAATGCGAAGATGACCTGATAATATATTCTAACTGGCTATTAGACAGATTATTTTATTTTCTCAAATTGGTATATATGAATAATGTCTTTTACATCATTCCCTTTACGGGGACTTTTTAATATATCGGTAAATTTATATTTGTCGGAATATTTACCGGCAATATGAGGATAGTCTTTTTCTCCCACCAACAAATATCCTTCTTCCGGTTGTTCTTTTTCAAATTCGACAACTCTGTTGTCATTGTAGAAATTGATAATGAAGAAACGCATCATCGGAGCTCCGACATAAGAGTATATTTTCCCTTCAGGAATAAGCTCTTCTACTTGTTGTGCAAAAGGACGCATTGATTTGGCATTAAGTATTGTCGGTAAAATCGTGGCATCTAAAAGGATTTGCAACCAAAAGAATAGTGCTACTACCGAATATAGATAGCGGTTATTTAAAGATAATTCTCGTTTATTCTTATATACTTGATAAAGAACTATTATTAAAATTATTACACATCCGACACTGACGAAATCCCATGAGGAATGGAATGCGTCGATGTAGTAGATTATATCTTCTGGAAAGTTACCCGAGTTTGTCAGATACGGTAATACCCATCCGGATTTAAGAACTATGAATATGATAAGTACCAGACCCGTCAAGATAGATAAGAATATACCGAATGCTCTCCAAACTTTTTGATGCTTTTTTAGTAGGTAAAGCATATATTCTGCAAGAAAGAATGCAAGGAAAGGATAAATCGGCAATAAATATACAGACCGTTTACTTTTAGGAATACAATAGAAAACGAAAATTACCGCGAAGGCAAGAAATGTAAAAAGCCTTATGGGGTCTGTGTTCTTAACGGCAGATTTTAATTTGTTCCACCATGTCTTAACAGAAAGATTGGGGGAAGAATATTTTAGAGCAAAAAGAGAGAATAGTACTAATATCGACCAAGGAATAAAACCAGCAATAGTTGTATAAATGTAATAAATAATAGGTTGCTCATGGGATTCGTATGACATCTTGCCTAAAAATCTTCCGAAATTTTCTTCCATAACCAAATTTATAAATTCACTGCCACCTTGTTGATAAGCTAAATAATACCAAATAGCAGGTAATATGCATGATATTAAGGCTGTAATCAAAAGTTTATAGAAAAGCTTCCAGAAATTTTCGTTTCGTAGCAACAAATATGCTCCGGTAACGGCACACGGAAGAATAATTCCTACAGGCCCTTTGGTCAAGGTTGCAGCACCCATAAACAACGTTGCAATTAGAGGAATTCCTTTTAGATTTTTCTCTGTCCATTGATATAGTTGGAATAGTGCTAATATGATAAACAAGGCCAGTACCATATCAACACGAGAAGCCATAGCTGCCCGATGAATCTCAAATGCAGACAAGAATAGCAAAGAAGTCAAAAATGCAAGGTTGTTATTCGTCCTTTTGGCATAAAATAAGAATGTAAACAATGCAATAATAATTGCTGATAAAGCTGACGGAAATCTGGAGGTAAATTCTGTCACTTCTCCTGCCAAAAATGACGTTACGGCAATTGCCCAATGGAACATGGGTGGTTTGTAAGCCATATCTCCGCCATTATTTTCGGGTAATATCCAATTTCCACTATCTAACATTGAAACAGCAACAATGGCTTCTCGGGGTTCTCCTTTTGTATGAAAATCTGTCAGACCGATAAAAGGGATAAGAGTTAAAATACTGATTGTTATCAATAGTATTCCGAGTGTCGATTTAGAGTCAAGTTTCATGTTATATATTTTTATTTAAACTCTTATTGTTTAGTTTTAAATGTAATAAACTTATTCAATATATAATTGGATATTGTATAAACTATCATTGCCGGAATTTGAGCCCAGTTTGCATTGATTTTGCAATATTCAACTAATGTTCGAAAGCATACGAACTGGATTCCGTAACAGAGTACGAAAATAAGAAAAAAATAGATTGCTTCACGGATAATATTCCCTCCGTTTTTTCGGAACACCCATAATTTGTTCCAAAAAAAACTGTTGATAAGTCCCGCTATATAAG
>NZ_CEWDCG010000128.1:0-9070 GCF_982436375.1 Coprobacter sp.
ATTTTATACTGAGTAAATGTGTTTGTTTTATTATCTTGATTTATAGATATATTATTGATATTTTAAGTGAATATATGAGTAAAAATGTCTTTATTGTTTTAAAATAATATCAAAAATAAATTTTTTGTTCAGATTTATATCTATTTTTATTGTTGAGAAAGGTACGGAAATACAAAACTCCCAGTGTGTAGTTCTGCTTGTGTAAGTATAAAACCTCCATCCAGACACGCAAAGAGTTGTTGTGTTTCTGTACCTTTCTCATTCAGACAGAACGGATGGAGGTTTCTTTTTGTTTAATGTTAGTTTGACAAGCAAATGGAAAACTTTAATCTGGACAAGGAGTCGGGGAAGTTTCAAACTCTTTTATTCAAATTTATAGTTTTGTTGACACGAAATCGGGATGAAGCTTTAAATATAATACAGAATGTAAATTACCTGATATTTAAAAATCGGAATAAATTCAGACTATGGCAATATTCATCGAGAATGTCATTTACTTTTATAAAGAACTATTTTATCTCCCGATCAAGAAACAAAAACAAAGTTATGTATTTAAAACAAGAAAATCAATATTCTATTTTTGATGAGTATGATGTTGCTCTTTATAATCGCATTTTTATTCTGAATATCGTAAAAAATATGAATGTTAGAGATCGTATTTTGATCGGATTTTTGATCCTAAGAAAAAATTATGATGAAATTGGTCGTGCGTTAGGAATAAATGAAGAACAGGTCAAAGAAAGAGTGTATAATCTCAGAGAGAAGATAGAATGTTTGTTTCCTGAACTTTTTAATAAGTGATTGGAATATATTCTGAATCATACAGGGAAAATGAAAAAAAACAGCTACTTTTGCAAAATAAAATATTAATTATTACAAGAATAGATGGCGACTCTTTTAAATATAGAAACTTCTA
Organism: Coprobacter sp.; assembly: GCF_982436375.1. Lineage (NCBI taxonomy): Bacteria > Pseudomonadati > Bacteroidota > Bacteroidia > Bacteroidales > Barnesiellaceae > Coprobacter > Coprobacter sp. Next base: position 917 of record NZ_CEWDCG010000128.1, read on the forward strand.
CATCTGTCTGTTCGGTGGCGTTGACACATGAAGGACAAGTTATATTTCGCCGGGAAAATTATGAAGGACCTTCTCATGCTTCATGTTTGGGTGGATATGTGAAGGAAGCTATCGATATGGCAAAGCATTACGGTTTTAAGTTAGATGCCGTTGCTGTCAGTTGCGGACCGGGTTCTTATACCGGACTCAGAATCGGAGTATCTATGGCAAAAGGTCTTTGTTTCGGGTTGGGAATACCGTTGATAGGTATAAATACTCTTGAAATAATGACCTGTCATGTAATGTTTAGGGAAAAATATCCAGAAAATACTTTGTTTTGTCCGATGATCGATGCACGGCGCATGGAGGTCTATTCTGCTATTTATGATTTATCTTTAAATCCTGTGAAGCCCGTATCTGCCGATATTATCGAAGCCGACACTTATGAGAACTTTTTGAGAGAACAATCTGTTTTATTTTTTGGCAACGGAGCTGCGAAGTGCCGTTCGGTATTGACAAATCCGAAAGCCCTTTTTTTAGATAAAGATATAAATCCTTTGGCCTCTGATATGTTGGCTTTGGCAGAAAAAGCTTTCAGAGAGAGAGATTTTAAGGATGTTGCTTATTTCGAACCTTTTTATTTAAAGGAGTTTGTAGCAACTAAGCCGAAACATAAAGTTTTATAACTAAATATTTTTAATTATGCCCGATTATAATACACAACAAAAAAAGTTGATCATGCCCGAATATGGACGTAATGTTCAGCAAATGATAGATCATTGCGTGTCGATAGAGGACCGTGAAGAGCGTACTCGTTGTGCAAATACGATTATAAACATCATGGGAAACTTGTTTCCCCATCTTAGGGATGTCGATGATTTTAAACATAAATTGTGGGATCATTTGGCTATTATGTCCGATTTTAAGTTAGATATTGATTATCCTTATGAAATTATTCGGAAAGAGAATCTTCGTACTAAGCCGGATAGAATTCCGTATACTTTAACTCCGATTCGTTATAGACATTATGGAAAGACTCTTGAGCGTATGATAAAGAAATGTGAAGATTACCCCGATGGCCCGGAACGGGATCAACTGATTTCTTTATTGGCCAATCATATGAAGAAATCTTTTCTTACTTGGAATAAGGAGGTTGTTGATGACGATAAAATATTCAAGGATCTAAGAGAATATTCCCATGGGAGAATCGATCTTAGTCCGGAAACTTTCCGATTGAAGGAGTCGAAAGAGTTTCTTCAGAAAAAGAATAAAAATAATATGAGAAAAGCGGGTAGATAACCGCTTTTTTTGTATCTTTCACAAAAACAATCAAATTCCGACACAATATGGCATCGTTTGTTATAGAAGGGGGACATCGTCTACAGGGGGATATTGTTCCGCAAGGCGCTAAGAATGAAGCTTTACAGATTATTTGTGCTACATTGCTTACATCCGAAGAAGTTAAAATTTATAACATTCCCGATATTTTGGATGTAAATAATTTGATACAATTATTGAGAGACATGGGAGTCACAGTGCAGCATATAGGGGTTAATGCCTACAGTTTTAAAGCGGATAATGTGAACTTGGATTATCTGCATTGTGAAGATTTTTTACGGCGTAGCGCATCATTGCGAGGTTCTGTTATGATTGTCGGACCGTTGGTCGCTCGTTTCGGGATGGCGGTTATACCCAAGCCGGGAGGTGACAAGATCGGCCGGAGACGGTTAGATACTCACTTTATCGGTATTCAAAAGTTAGGGGCAGATTTTACATATTATCCCGAACAGCAGTTGTATGAAATTACAGCGAGAGAATTGAAAGGTGCTTATATGTTATTGGATGAAGCCTCGGTGACCGGTACAGCCAATATACTTATGGCTGCAGTGTTGGCAAAAGGTACGACAACGATATATAATGCAGCGTGTGAGCCTTATTTGCAGCAGCTTTCCAAAATGTTGAATAAAATGGGCGCAAAAATTTCGGGTATCGGATCAAATCTGCTGACCGTCGAAGGAGTAGAATCATTAGAGGGATGTTCTCATACTATATTGCCCGATATGATAGAAGTCGGGAGTTTTATCGGGATGGCGGCAATGACCGGCTCTGATATTCGGATTAAAAATGTTTCCTATAACGATTTGGGAATTATTCCGGATAGTTTTCGCCGTTTAGGGATTACGTTAAATCAGGAAGGTGACGATATACATGTGCCGCATCACGATTATTATGAAATAGAAACTTTTATCGACGGGTCGATCATGACTTTTGCTGATGCGCCTTGGCCGGGGTTGACTCCAGATTTGTTGAGCGTATTTTTAGTTGTTGCGACACAAGCAAAAGGAAGTGTGCTGATTCATCAGAAAATGTTCGAGAGTCGTTTGTTTTTTGTCGATAAATTGATTGATATGGGAGCTCAAATTATATTATGCGATCCGCATAGAGCTGCTGTAATCGGGCAGGGGAAATCTCATACATTACGTGCGGCGACAATGGTTTCTCCGGATATTCGTGCAGGTATTGCCTTATTGATAGCCGCCATGTCGGCAGACGGTATCAGTACGATTCATAATATTGATCAGATAGATAGGGGATATCAGGATATTGATAAAAGATTGAATAAATTAGGGGCGAGAATTACCCGTTTGTAGTCATGATTACGAGAGAAGAATTAATAAAAATAGGACAGTTCAATAAACCTCACGGCATACACGGAGAAATATCTTTTTCTTTTACCGATGATGTATTTGACCGTACGGATTGCCCCTATATTGTGTGCGAGATAGATGGCATCTTCGTCCCGTTTTACATAGAAGAATATAGGTTTAAGGGGGAGATGACCGCCCTTTTCAAATTAGAAGATGTTGATACTGACAGTGATGCCAGAGTTTTTACTAATTTGGACGTTTATTTTCCGAAATCTTATTTAGAAATAGAGGGGGAAGATTATATCGCTCCCGGAGATTATTTCTTAGGATATACAGTCATCGATAAACATCATGGTATCTTGGGGAAAATTGTGCATATAGATGATTCGACAATGAATACGTTATTTGTCGTAGATCGCGATGCCTCTGAACTGCTTATTCCGGCAAATGATGATTTTGTGATCTCTGTTGATGAAGAAAATAAAATTATAAAAATGGATGTTCCGGATGGGTTGTTAAATCTGTAAGTTTTTGAAAGAACTTCCCAAAATGAAATAAAGAGCAAGGCCGAAAATTCCAGCCTTGCTCTTTATTGAAAAAATGAGAAAATTATTGGATATTTAGGCAGGCTCTTAACGTTTATCTAAAGGAATAAAGGGTGCATCTTCCGACACGTTTTTATATGCTGGGCGGATAATACGTTTGCTGTCGAAGTTAAGTTCTTCGATTCGGTGTGCTGTCCACCCTGTAATACGAGACATGGCAAAAAGAGGTGTATATACTTCTTTCGGTAAACCGATCATTTCATATACAAATCCGGAATAAAAATCGACGTTTGCACAAACCCGTTTTTTTACTTGGTTCCCTTTGAATTTCATAAAAGTTTCTATTGCACGCTCCTCTATCAATTCCAGAAATGCAAACTCTTTGTCCAAACCCTTTTCCTTTGCAAGATTGCGAGCCCATTCTTTAAGCAATAAGGCACGAGGATCGGAGATAGTATATACTGCGTGACCGATGCCATATATTTTTCCGCTTTTATTGTATCCTTCCTTACGTAGCATTTTAGTCAAATAAGCATCTATTTCATCTTTATCTGTCCAGTCGCTGATTACTTCTTGCAGATGATGGAACATATCGATAACCCTAAGGTTTGCACCTCCATGTAACGGACCTTTTAAAGAGCCTATTCCGGCTGCGATAGAGGAATAAGTATCTGTTCCCGATGAACTGGTAACCCGTACGGTAAATGTAGAGTTATTCCCTCCGCCATGATCGGCGTGAAGCATTAGTGCCAAATCGAGAATACGTGCTTCCGATTGGGTATATTGAGGACCTTTCAACATAAACAGAAAATTTTCCGCGATAGAAAGATTTTCTTTCGGATGTCTGATGTGCAAAGATCTCCCTTGTTGACTATGTCTTAAAATGTTATAGGCATATGCTATGATTGTGGGAAATTTGGCTATCAATTCTATAGATTGCCGCATCAGATTGTCTCTGGATGTATCGTCGGGATTAGGATCGAACGTGTACATTTCGAGAACACTCCGAGCCAGAATATTCATAATATTATGTCCCTCAAGATCCAGAATATTCATCGTCGTTTTTTGCTCTAAAGGCATAGATTGGTTAAGCAAACGGGTAAATGTTTCCAATTCGTCTTTATCCGGTAAAAAACCTGAAAGAAGGAGAAAGGCCGTTTCTTCAAAGCCGTAACGATTTTCCTTTTCAATGCCTTTAACCAGATCTTCGATATTAATACCCCGATATACGAGCTTTCCCGGAATAGCTTTGAGACCGCCTTCCGGCATACGTTCATATCCTACGACATCTCCGATTTTTGTCAATCCGACAAGTACACCTGAATGATCCTCATTGCGTAAACCCCTTTTTACATTATGTTTTACAAACAGTTCGTTATCTATATGGCTTGTACTCTTGATAGAATCAGAGAGTTTGTATATCATATATTCATCTTTCATATCTTTATAATCTTTACTCTCTTGTTGTTACAAATTTCGGATAATTTCATCTCTGAATTCGGTTGTTGTCAGAGTTTTAGAATCGTCCATAAACCGGGCTAAATCTATGGTTGCTTTATGTGACTGGAATGTCTTTTCTAAAGCGTTGACGATATTTGCTGCGGCCTCTTGCCAGCCTAAATATTCGAGCATCATTACTCCTGATAGTAGGAGTGAAGACGGATTGACTCTGTTTTTACCGGCGATATTAGGAGCTGTACCGTGTGTAGCTTCGAATATGGCATGTCCTGTAATGTAATTTATATTTGCACCCGGTGCAATTCCGATGCCTCCCACCATGGCGGCTAACTGGTCAGAAATATAATCTCCGTTTAAGTTTAAGGTCGCAATGACCGAATATTCTTCCGGAATTAGGAGAGTGTTTTGAAGAAAAGCATCAGCAATAACATCTTTAATAATAATTTTTCCTTCTTTTATTGCTTTTTTCAGGGCATTTTCAGCAGCCGGTTCTCCATCTGATTTTTTTAGCCGTTCATACTGCATCATAGTGAATACTTGATTACCGAACTCTCTTTCGGCCATTGCATATCCCCATAATTTGAATCCGCCTTCGGTAAACTTCATGATATTGCCTTTGTGTACAAGAGTCACAGACGGGAGTTTATGTTCAATAGCATATTGAATAGCAGATCGTATAAGTCGTTCGCTTCCTTCAATAGAAACAGGCTTCACTCCGAAAGAAGAGGTTTGGGGAAATCTTATTTTACTCACTTTCATTTCATTTTGCAGAAAATGAAGAAATTTTTCAGCTTCGGGACTTCCTTGCTGCCATTCTATTCCGGCGTATATGTCTTCCGTATTTTCCCGGAAGATATGCATATTGACTTTATGGGGTTCTTTTATCGGAGAAACGACGCCTTTGAACCAGCGTACCGGACGTAGGCATACATATAGATCCAGTTCTTGCCGTAAAGCAACGTTTAGCGATCGAATACCCCCGCCTACGGGTGTGGTTAACGGGCCTTTGATTCCGATCAGGTATTCTCGAAATGTTCTCATGGTCTCTTCCGGAAGCCATGAGCCTGTTTGTTTAAAGGCTTTTTCTCCGGCAAGAACTTCGAGCCATTCGATTTTTCTTTCTCCTGCATAACATTTTTTTACAGCGGTATCGATAATAGATTGTGTAACAGGCGATATTTCCGCTCCGACACCATCGCCGGCTATGTATGGAATAGTTATATTATTGGGGACTACCAATTTCCCGTTTTCTATTTTTAGTTTTGCCATGATCACTATTTTTTATTTGCTAGATAGTTTAATGCGCTTCCTGCTTTAAACCATTCGATTTGTAAATTATTATATGTGTGAGAAGCTTCAAAACTTTCAAGACTTCCATCCGGATGAATAATTTCTATTGTCAGATTTTTATCTGGAGCAAAAGATTCCAGCCCTTTGACTGATAAAATATCTTTTTCCTTAATTTTATTGTAGTCATCCTTATTGACAAATGTCAGAGCCAGCATGCCTTGCTTTTTTAAATTGGTTTCATGAATACGTGCAAAAGATTTGCATAAAACCGCTTTTACGCCAAGAAAACGAGGCTCGAGGGCTGCATGTTCCCGAGATGATCCTTCCCCATAATTTTCTTCAGCTACGACTATTGATGATATTCCGTGCATTTTATAACTTTTCGCGGTCCCGGAAACGGTGTCGTATTCATTTGTCAGTTGGTTGAAAACTTCGTTTGTTTTACCGTTAAAAGCATTTACTGCACCCATTAGTAAATTGTCTGATATGTTTTCGAGATGTCCCCTGAAACGTAACCAAGGTCCTGCCATTGATATATGATCTGTCGTACATTTCCCGCTTGTTTTTATCAGTAAAGGCATTCTTTCGAAATTCAACGGATTAAACGGTGCGAAAGGTGACAGTTTTTGTAATCGTTTAGAGTTCGGATCAATGATAATATCAGAAGAAGATAGGCCTTTGTCCGGAGCTATGTAGCCGGGATCTTTGACATCAAAACCTTTAACAGGAAGTTCTTCTCCTTCTGGCATATCCAATTTTACAGACTCCCCGTTTTCATTGATTAAGGTATCTGTCAAGGGATTAAAGCACAGATTCCCGGCGATTGTCAAAGCTGTGACGATTTCGGGAGAAGCGACAAATGCATGTGTATTCGGATTGCCGTCTGCACGTTTTGCAAAATTTCGGTTAAAAGATGTCACAATCGAATTTGCCCTTTGATTATCATCTGTATGACGTTTCCATTGTCCTATGCAAGGACCGCAAGCATTTGTCATGACAATACCTCCGATCGATTCGAAATTGGAGATCAATCCGTCTCGTTCTGCTGTATAACGAACTTGTTCTGATCCGGGATTAATTCTGAATTCGGCCTTTGCTTTTAGATGTTTTTTTGATGCTTGTCGGGCTACAGATGCCGCACGGCTTAAATCTTGATATGATGAGTTTGTACAAGACCCGATCAGACCTACTTCCATAGTTTGCGGATATCCGTTTTCTTTAACGATTCGGCCGAATTCCGAAATAGGATGTGCCGCATCCGGAGTAAAAGGTCCATTGATATACGGCTCGAGTTCGGAAAGATTGATTTCTATGATCCGATCATAATATTTTTCGGGATTGTCGATTACCTCTTTGTCCGCTTCTAAATAATCTGAAAGTTTGTTTGCCATTTCGGCAATTTGTTCGCGTCCGGTAGCTTTAAGATACCTTGCCATGCTCTCATCGTATGCAAATAGGGATGTTGTCGCTCCTACTTCAGCACCCATGTTGCAAATAGTCGCTTTCCCTGTTGCCGACAGATTTTTAGCCCCTTCACCGAAATATTCTATAATGGCATTTGTTCCGCCTTTTACAGTGAGTATTCCGGCTAATTTTAAAATGACATCTTTGGGAGAAGCCCAACCGTTCAGTTCACCGGTTAATTTGACTCCTATTATCTTGGGCATTTTCAATTCCCATGGAATACCGGTCATGACATCTACCGCATCTGCTCCTCCTACACCGATTGCTATCATACCTAACCCACCGGCATTGGGAGTATGAGAATCTGTCCCTACCATCATACCTCCCGGGAATGCATAATTTTCTAAAACGACCTGATGTATGATTCCAGCTCCCGGTTTCCAGAAACCGATCCCGTATTTGTTTGAGACATCTTTTAAGAAGTCATATACCTCTTGATTGGAAACAAGAGCTTTTTTTATGTCGTTACTTGCATCTATATCCGCTTGTATAAGATGGTCGCAATGTACGGAAGAAGGTACGGCTACTTTGTCTTTCCCTGCAATCATAAATTGTAATAAAGCCATTTGTGCCGTAGCATCTTGCATCGCAACTCTGTCCGGAGAAAAATTGACATAGTCGATTCCTCGTATAAACGGTTTATGGGGATACTCATTATTATACAAATGCGCATATAAGATCTTTTCTGTAAGAGTCATCGGACGACCTAATAATTGACGGCTTTTTTCAACCTTTTCTGCATACGAAGCATATACTTCCTGTATTAATTC
>NZ_CEWDCG010000129.1:0-9039 GCF_982436375.1 Coprobacter sp.
AAAACGATTGCTTCATATTTGTCTTTAGTTGTTTGTTATTCTGTTATTTTGATGTACCGTTGCATTTTATGCGGTGAATTGTGAATTTCTATGCAGTGGTAGGATGGTGAGTTGAATAAACTTTGATGGTTTACTCCAGCACATCATCCAAGTGGGCATAATTCAGCAAACTGATTTTTCCGGTGGTGTTTTCGAGTGTGCCCGCATAGACTACCGCCTTGCCCTCTATGGGAACTTTGATCCAGTTGTTCATTTGTTTCAATGTCTTTTCAAAATCCTCATGGTAGGTCATAGCTGACTTGATTTCGATACCGTACAATCCCGAACCTTTTTTCAGCAACAGATCGATCTCGTTCTGGTTTGAGTCCCGGTAGAAATAGAGGTTGCTCTCCTTGCCTTGGTTATACCGCCGTTTCAATGCTTCCGTTACGATGAAATTTTCGAACAGTGCCCCTCGCATTTTGTCCCGTGAAAGTTGTTCCGAGGATTCGATACCGAGCAGATAGCAGGCAAGTCCCGTATCCATAAAGTAGAGCTTGGGTGTTTTGGTCAGCCGTTTGCGTGTATTCTCGAAATATGGGGGCAGCAGAGTCACGATATAGGATGCTTGTAGCACGGACAACCACGCTGTAACTGTGTGGGAGCTGATACCGATTTCGTTCGCCAGTTCGGAGGCTTTGAATAGCGAGCCGACACGTCCGGCACAAAGCCGAATAAACATATGGAACTGCATCATGTCCTTAATTTGCAGTAAATCGCGAACATCCTTATCCAGATAGGTTTTCATATATGCCGGATAGAGGAATTTAGGCACGTTACGCCCCGAATAGATCGCGGGATAGAATCCGTTGAACAGCAGATGGTCCAGCGGTGTATCGGTGACAGTTTCCCGTACTTCAGAATAGGATAAGGGCAATAGTTCGAAAACGGCGGTACGTCCTGCCAAAGACTGTGAGACCTTTTTCAGCATGGCAAATTGCGAACTGCCCGAAAGAATAAATCGCCGATCTGCGTCTTCGTCCACCATACCTTGTATATATGACAAAAGATTTGGTGCATTATGTACTTCGTCAAGAATCATGCCTTTCACATGTTGGTTCAGAAAAGCTATCGGATCATTTTCGGCAAAACTCCGTACATCGAGGTTCTCCAAAGAGTAATACGGTAGGTGCGGAAACAAATTCCGGATTAGTGTAGTTTTACCGGACTGACGTGGACCGGTAATGGTTATGACTGAGAAGTAACGATATGCCTCTTCTATCACGGCGGATAATTCCCGGCGGATATATTTTGTTTCTATATTCATTTATGTAATTTTGAAATACAACTACAAAATTACATAAATCTTATTGCGACACAAATTTCTCGGAATATTTTTTCATGCCTGATGCTGCTTTTCCCTGTTATATCGGTAAATTTCTCTTTTTTCCGTTGGTGAAGGTTGGATAAAGACATCTGCTATAGTTTCACTATATACTTGAAGATACCGTTCATCTCGTAGTGTCTACATTGCTGCGTTGCTGTTTTTGAATGTCTTTTTTTGTCATATCTGTTATTGATAATTGCACGATGAATTCGAAATTATGTAATGATCGAAAGCAAGGTTACGAACATATCCCAAACGATGTGTTGTACGTTATTGATAATTTTTTCTTACCATTCCGTATTCATAAGATTGCTCCGAAAAGGACTGTCAGTAACTGTGTTTTACTTACACGAAAACATAGAATGCTTTATAAATTAAAAAGTTGTATTGTCTTAATCGTTTATAATCTATAATTTTGTAGCGGTAAATATATTTGGATGTAATGAAAATAAACTATAAACCAAAAGGAACGTGTAGTACTGATATTGAGTTGGAAGTGCAGGATGGGAGAATAGAAAAAGTCGTTTTCAAAGGAGGTTGTAATGGTAATTTACAGGGAATATCGTCTTTGGTGAAAGGAATGAGAGTCGAAGATGTTATCTCCCGTTTAGAAGGGATTCATTGCGGAGTACGTTCTACTTCTTGTCCCGATCAATTATGCAAGGCCTTAAGGGCCTTACAGCCTGTCTGAATTTTACTCGGGTCAGATTTGAGAATTTCTTCGGAGTATGTTTTTCTGTTTTTATGAGGATGATAGCAGGCTATCTGACGAGTGAAAACGGGAAAAAGACCGGAAGAAAACACAAAAATGACCTGATAATATTTTTTTGTCGGAAAAATTTAGACAGGCTCTTAGAATCTGTTTGGTAACTTTGTCTGAGGCTGTTTGTATGTTCTTTTTTCTTTGAAAGAAGTCTGAAAGAGTTGCAATAAATACATTTCAGTTTATTATTGTCGTTTTTGTTTTTTCCAAAGTTGCCATGAGTTGATACTGTTTTGCCACACGACATAAGATGCTGGTCCTATGGAAGCTAAAGGATGCAGATAAATAAGTGCCATCCAAATGGCAAGCACTGTATTTTTTTGCCCCAATCCTTGACCTCCGGCGATTAAATTATTGTTTTTATATCCGACCCATTTCCCGATAATGAATTGAGCGATACAGGCGATTAGTGCGAAAAGAGCAATTAAAATTTCTTCCTTGATATTTCCCGATCTCTGATTGATTATGAAAGAAACTGTTTTTCCCATCACTATAGTGAGAGATATAGCCCACATATAGAATGATATGCTTTGACGGTTTTGTAAGGCATTATGTGCTTTAGGAAAAAACTTCCTCAGAAAAATTGCTGCAATAAATGGCAAGATGAGGAGAGGGATCATCTGTTTGCATATAACCAGAAATGATTCCCAAAACGGCATTGTCCCGTGTGCTTCCATGAAAGAGAAGATGATGGGAGATGTCAGGGCTACGGTCATATTACTGAGAAGACTATATGTGGCCAAACAGGCTATATCGCCTCCTAACATACCTGTGATAACGGCTGCCGCTGTTGCCGTAGGAGCGAATATACAGATAAATGTTCCTTCTGCTATCATCGAGTCGAGAGGTAACAAAAAGTAATAGACCAGCAGGCTTCCGAATATTTGTATCGATAGTAACCAAAAATGAAGCGGGGATATATTCATGTTGCGTAAAGACAATTTGCAGTAGGTGATCAACAGCATAGAAAAGATAAGGTAAGGAGTCAAAAAAGATACTGATTCGATATATTTATAAAATATCGCCCCTGCTATCATGGCGATAGGCAGCATATATGTTTTAAGCTTTTGCAACATAATCATTATATAAAATAAACGAGAAACAATCAGAAAATTTCGTTATGCTTCTCTTTCTCTCTTATATTGTATCTTATAATTTTTTGATGGTACAAAAATACGATTTATTATTGGGATAGACTTTGGTTATAACAAATTATTTGTTGTTTGTCTGATTCTTATGCTTTTTCATTGGAGAATATCCGGAGGTAGATAAAAAATCACACACCCCTTTAAAGAGTGTGTGATTTTTGGATTATCGAATAATCGATACGTTCTGTTTTACTATCGGTTTACTTCTTTTGCCAGATAAATAAGTGTTGGGAAATGGTCGCTATATCCGTTCAGATATACCCCTCCGGCATGTGTTCTTTTGGGATATCCTTTATATTTACCTTCTGTTTGTTTCAGAAAATCTCGGTTGAATATTTCTGCTTTGATAAATTTTAGTGTAGAACGATCTTTACCTAAAAAATTTTCTGAGATAATGATTTGGTCGAAAAGATTCCATGATCCCTGATAAGCTAATGATCCGATACCTTTGTCAAAAAAGTTCCACATCGTGTTATAGTAACCTCCCGGCTTAACATCTTTCTGGTCTTTTTTAGCTCCTAAGACAACTTTGCAACTGGTATTGTTCGGATCATCGTTCAAATCTCCCATAATAATGACTTTAGAGTTCGGATCTGCAGTCAGTACCGAGTCGGCAATATGTTTAGTTAATGCTGCCGCTGCTTCTCTTTTAGGTCTCGATTGTTTCTCTCCACCTAATCTTGAAGGCCAGTGATTTACGATTATATGTACCCGTTCTCCTCCGAGTATGCCATTTACCAATAATTGATCCCGAGTACGCAACGAGGTGTCTGCAGGATATACCAGTCTGAAACTATCGCTGTTTTCGAGAGTAAACTGATCTTTATCGTATATAAGACCTACATCTACGCCACGTCTGTCGGGTGAGTCGTAATGAACGATTCCGTAATTTCTTTCTGCCAGTTTGCCGGTTTTGATAAGGTCTTCCACTACACCCCGATTTTCAATTTCGGATATACCGATGATTGCAGGACCGTTTGGCAGAGGAAACGGTCCGTCGGTAGCCAGTTGGCTGATGGCATAGGACATATTTTTCAATTTGTTGTTGTATTTCAATGAAGTCCAACGCATTCCTCCACGAGGAGTGAATTCTTCGTCCAAAACGTCCGGCTGGTCGATTGTGTCGAACAGGTTTTCAAGGTTATAAAAAGCAACGGCATATACGGCAAATTGTTTCCTTTGTTCATTGTTTTGAGCACTTAATGATAGGAAGCATAAAAAGATTAATGCCAGAAGTAAACTGCATTTTTTCATAAGTCAAAATATTTAGTTTCTAATCTGTAAAATTATTCCTTACAATTTATAACTGGTATTTGCATATTAAACATGCTTTACGGGAAAACGAATTTTGAAAACCGCGTAAGAACAGCATATCATAATACAAAGATTCGAAAAAAAAATGAAATAAACATCTCGTTTCTATGAAATTTCAGAAAATTGTAAGGATTTTATCTGCGTGTATCGTGTAATGTATTTATAGTGAGTGGTATATGGGGTTTTGATTGATAATTTGCAAACGCTCTCATCTTTTGAAAAGAAAAGCAAATACTTACTTTTAACACATCTGTGTAGAAAATATAATGCGAATGTAATATGAATAATCAAAAAAAATATATTAATTTGCCCAACTATTTCGCTCCTAAAAATATAGGAAAGTATGATAACGACACAACAACAACAAATTATAAACTAAACCTACGTATTTTATGAATCGAAATTTATGGCTGTTTATAATGCTTTTTTTCAGTGTTTCCGCTTTTGCTCAAAAGGCGTCGTTGAGAGGAGTACTTATAGACTTTGAAACCAAAGCACCGGTTGCCGGTGTTAAGGTTTCTTTAAAAAACAAGAACATTTCGGTAACGTCTTCAAAAGACGGAGTATTTATTTTCAAAAATTTATCTTCCGGAGTCGACGAACTTTTAGTCGTTTCGGCAGACTACCAGCCTTACCAGCAGAGTATTCTGATTGGCAAGGATGAAAAAATCAATCTTGGCAATATCGCCTTAATTAGAGTAGAGAAAGCCAGTCAACAAGAAGAGAATATACAGCTTTTTGATGAATCGGTCTTGGATGATGATAATGAGACGTCTTCTCAATCATCCTCTTATTTGTCCGGAGCTTCAGATGATATTTATCTGAATGCTGCCAGTTACAATTACAGTCCGATGCGTTTTTCTATAAGAGGTTATGATCAGTCGGCATCTACGACCTATATAAACGGTATCAATTTCAATGATCAGGAACGGGGACGTTTCAATTATTCGAGCCTTGGCGGACTGAATGATGCGTTCAGAAATAAAGATGTAATTAATGGTATTGAAAATGCTCCGTTTGCTTTCGGTAGTCTGGGAGGAACGACGAATATCAATACTCGGGCTACGGCATTTGCCGCCGGAACAAAAGCAAGCGTTGCCTATTCTAATCGTTCGTATAATATGCGGGCTACGGCTACACACTCTACCGGTTTGATGAATAACGGCTGGGCATTTACCGGATCTGCAGTATGGCGTTGGGCAAAAGAGGGTATTATAGAAGGAACATTCTATAATTCTTGGGGTTATTTCCTTTCGGCAGAAAAAATGATCAATGATCGTCATAGCATTTCATTGGCAACTTACGGAGCTCCTACAAAACGTTCGCAATCGGCTGCAGTGACTCAGGAGGTTTATGATTTCAGAGGTATTTATTATAATCCGTATTGGGGATACCAGAATGGGAAAAAAAGAAGTTCTCGTGTGGTGAACAGCTTCGATCCTACTGTCGTTGCCAATTGGGATTTTAAGATTACGGATAAGCAAAATTTAAAAACCGGTTTCGGATTCCATTATAGCAATTACAGTAATACGGCTCTCGGTTTTTATAATGCAGCCGATCCGCGTCCCGATTATTACCGCAATTTGCCGAGTTATCAAATCAATGATGTTCTCGGATCGTATGGACTTGAAGACCAACAGAATCACATGGACATGATAATGGGTAATGTAGATCAGGATTTAGTGGATGAACTGACCGGGCAATGGGTAAACAATAATACGGATGTAACGCAAATCAATTGGAACTCCTTATATCAGTCCAATTATTTGAATAATGTCGCTAACCCTGACGGAAGTGCCAAGTATGTGTTGGAAGAACGTCATAACGATTTGATGACTACGGCATTAAACTCTGTTTATTCAAATCAGATAAACCGTCGTCTTAAACTTACGGCAGGAGTCGAAGCCAATTATTCGAGGGGTATGCACTACAAGACAATGAACGATCTGTTAGGCGGTAATCAATGGATCGATATTGACCAGTTTGCCGAACGAGACTTTACCGGGAATATGACGATTATACAAAATGACCTTCGTCATCCGAACCGGAAAATTGTAGAAGGTGATCGTTTCGGGTATGACTATAATATGCACATTGTAAAAGCCGGGGTATTTGCCCAAAATGAGTGGAATTGGACGAAATTCGATCTTTCTTATGCAGCGAGATTTACTTATACGACTTTCTGGCGTGAGGGAAAGATGGAGAACGGTCGTGCTGCGGTTATCGGAGTTCAGTCTTACGGGAAAGGAAAATCCTTGAGTTTTTATGATCCGAGTTTCAAGGCGGGATTGGTATATAAGATCAACGGTCGCCAACGTTTGGTTTTGAACGGCTTGGTAGAGACTCGCGCTCCTTATGCCGGGTATGCTTATGTCGCCCCTCGTGTTAAGGACACGCAAATACAAAAAGTCGTGGTGAATCCGAAGAATCCGAAACAGTATCGTTTGGAAGATTTGCCTTCTGAAAAAATTTATTCTTATGACCTGACCTACCAATTTACGACTCCGATTGTTAAAGGGCGTATTACCGGATTCCATACGATTACCCGTGACGGAGTAGAAGGTACAGGGTACTACAACGATGAATTCCGTACATACATTAACCATACGTTATCGGGTGTAAATAAACGTTATATGGGTGTCGAAGCCGGAATCTCCGTAAAACTGAACAATAGCTTCTCTGTCGAACTGGCGGGAACTTACGGTGATTATCGTTATACCGATGACGCAATGGGAACGATGAGTGCGGAGAACGGTGCGAATCTGTTGACCGGAGAATTGCCTGTAAATGCTGAAGCCGCTAAAAAGTCGGATATTCGTGAACGGGTATATATCAAAGATTTGAAGGTAAATAACGGGCCTCAATTAGCAGCCAGTATAACTTTGGATTATTTCCATCCGAAAATGTGGTTTGCCGATATAACGCTTTCGTATTTCGATAATAATTATCTCGATTTCTCTCCTTCTCATTTTACCGAAATGAACTATTACGGCGGTACTTATCAAGATGAAGCCGGACAGGATATTCAATACAGCGGTTATCGTAAGAAAGGAACATATACGGCTGAAGAGAGAAAAAGCGGCAAGTATGCTCAAGACAAGGCTTTGGTAGAAATGTTCGGTACACAAGAAAAGTTGAAAGGCGGATTTATGTTAGATGCTTCGGTCGGAAAAGTTCTTTATCTGAATAATCGCAAGCAGTCGTTAAATATTAATTTGAGCTTTAGTAATATCTTGAATAATAAAGATATGGTTACCGGCGGTTACCAGCAGGGACGTATAGCACGTAATAATAAGAGTCAGACCAAAGATATTCAGTTGGTAGATCGTTATCCGAATAAATACTATTATGCATGGGGATTCAACTGTTTCTTAAATCTCGGGTACAAGTTCTAAATTTTAGCGAAGAATAGTTATGAAAAAGATTAAATATATAGTTTGTGCATTATTGGCGGCAGTATCATTTACTTCGTGTGTGAATGATTATGATGAGATCACGCAGGAAATGGCGGTTTTACCGGAAAACGATCCTCGAGTTTGGCCGGCAAATATGTCTATCGGCGAGTTGGTGGCAATGTATGACCGAATCGATAGCTTGTATGTGTTCGGTAAAGACGATACGTTACGTTATCATGCTCCGATAGATGAAGCGACAGGAAGTATAAAAAACGCTTATTATACGGTGAATCAGGGCGATGTGGAATATCCGATTATTGGAGCGGAATATGTTGACGGGCGTCTTAAATTGCCGATCGAATATAAAGGTAAGAAATTTACCATTTATCGGGAAGAAGGAGAGACTTATAAGAATCTCTTTACATTGAATCCGATCGAAGGTCCGCAAGATATTTATATAAAGGGGCGTATTATTTCTGCGGATACTGCTTCTAATATTTACAAATATTTTGTTTTGGAAGATTTGAATACTCGTCAATCGTTGAAAGTAGCGATAGATGCCGGAAGTTTGAGCGGTGTTTTCCCGTTAGGGCAAGTGGTTGCCGTGAAATGTAACGGTTTGATGATGGGACGTTATGCCGAAATGCCGCAATTGGGAGTTTACTCTTTCCGGAATGATGACAAGACCCGTTATGAACCGGGACGTATTCCTTATGCTATGGTATATGACCATTTTCAACGTATCGGATGGCCTGATAAGAGTAAAGTGACAGTACCGGAAGAAGCTGTATTGACAATGGCTGAAATTGCAGCGTTGGATTCTACTTGGTACGGACGGTTGATCAAAATTGAGAATGTCGAATTTACATGGAAGAATGATCGAGATGCTGATTTAAAGACCGAATTTGTTTCATTACGTCGCTCTATCGAGAAAACCGGGAATGTAAATGCCCATCAGTTGAGTCCGGTTTTTGCACCTTCGACCTATGATATGAGTAAGAAATACAATATCGGTTATCCGATGTCTCGAGAGGTATCGGACGATACGGGAAC
>NZ_CEWDCG010000130.1:0-9027 GCF_982436375.1 Coprobacter sp.
CTTTAACCCACTGCGGCAAATTACAGAAAAAAATAAAAGTAGGGACAACCGTATCTTTCAACTGTGTCACATATTTTATTTTTACATATTTCCCCTTATGCGCAGGAGGCGGATAATTCTCTATAACAGACAACATTTCTTCATTGAGTTTTGCTGTTGGAATCCGCATCATACGATTCTGATAAACTTCAGCCGCAGATTCCAAAACTTTAAATATTCTCTGCTTGGTAAGAGCCGAAGCATACACGATCGGGAAATCAACAAAAGGAGCAAAACGCTCACGAATAGCCGACTCAAACTCTTTTATCGCCTTATTGGATTTGTCTTCTACCAAATCCCACTTATTTACACAAACGACCAACCCCTTTTTATTTTTCTGAATAAGGGAAAAAATATTCAAATCCTGACTTTCTATCCCCCGTGTCGCATCAATCATCAAAATGCAAACATCGGCACTTTCTATAGCCCGAATAGAACGTATGACAGAATAATATTCTATATCTTCGGTCACTTTCCCTTTCTTCCGGATTCCGGCCGTATCTACCAGATAAAAATCAAACCCGAATTTATTATAACGAGTAAAAACCGAGTCTCGTGTAGTACCGGCTATATCCGTTACAATATAACGATCTTCTCCGATAAAAGCATTTATGATAGAAGACTTTCCGGCATTAGGGCGTCCCACAACGGCAAAACGCGGAATATCGTCCTCCACCGTTTCTTCCTCCTTTTTCGGGAAACGAGCAACAATATCATCAAGCAAATCACCAGTTCCAGAGCCGTTGATAGCCGACAATGTATACGGGTCTCCCAATCCGAAAGAATAAAATTCTGCAGCAGCATATTGCCATTCATTGCTGTCTACTTTATTGGCAACCAGAATTACCGGTTTTTTCGTCTTCCGTAAAATAGACGCAACATGATCATCCAAATCCGTTCCTCCGTGCATGGCATCTACGACAAACAGAATAACATCGGCTTCCTCTATTGCAATAGCTACCTGCTTATTGATCTCTTCCTCAAAAATATCATCCGAATTTACAACCCAACCGCCGGTATCTATAATAGAAAATTCTTGCCCACACCATTCGACCTTACCGTACTGTCGGTCTCGTGTCGTTCCGGCAACTTCATTTACAATTGCTTTTCTCGACTTTGTCAGACGATTGAACAGAGTCGATTTCCCCACATTAGGACGTCCGACTATAGCCACTATATTTCCCATAATTCCTCCATTTTTTTATTAGATTAACCGACTTCCCGTCGGGATGGTCCGAGATTCGTATCAATCGAGTTGATACCCGAAACTCTTCAATTTATTTTCTTTATTACGCCAGTCTTTCTCCACCTTTACGTACAATTCGAGATATACTTTCTTTTCAAAAAAAGCCTCAATATCTTTTCTTGCCAAAGTTCCGACCTTTTTCAATGCACTGCCTCCCTTTCCTATAACGATACCTTTTTGAGAATCTCTCTCGACATAAATTATCGCCATAATATGAATATGTCCTTCATCTTCCTTAAATTGCTCTACGGCAACCTCCACGGCATAAGGGATCTCTTTATCATAAATCTGCAATATTTTTTCTCGGATTATCTCCGTAACAAAAAAACGGGCAGGTTTGTCCGTCAAAGAATCTTTCTCAAAAAACGGAGGAGAAGGAGGCAAAAGTTCCTGAATCCGTTTCAGTAAATAATCAAGATTAAATTTATATTGGGCAGAAACCGGTATTATCTCAGCATTCGGCAACAAAGAGTGCCATTCTTCTACCAAACGCTCCAGATCTTTCTGATCTTTCAACAAATCGACCTTATTGATCAACAGCAAGACTGGCACAGACTGAGAAGCCACACGATCCAGAAAACCCTGATTCTTTGTCGGCATCTCCACTACATCTGTCACATACAGCAATATATCCGCATCTACCAAAGCCGATTGGGAAAAATTCAACATAGACTCCTGCAACTTGTAGTTCGGAGACAACACTCCAGGAGTGTCCGAATAAACAATTTGCATATCATCGGTATTCACAATACCCATAATACGATGACGAGTTGTCTGGGCCTTAGAAGTAATGATAGAAATTCGCTCCCCTACCAAAGAATTCATCAATGTGGACTTCCCGACATTAGGATTTCCCACTATATTCACAAAACCGGCCTTATGCATAATTCTGATTTCTAAAGTTTCTTGAACAAATATAATAAAAACGATCAACAGAATCTCATCTATCCCTCGTTTTTCATCCTTAACAACCCTGGAATAAGAATGTTGGGTTAAATCGACTCAACATTCCTTAGAATCTGTTTAACATCTTACTTAAGGTAAAATAAAACGGTTCTCAACAGGTTTTAAGAAGCCGTCTAAACAGGCCTCTAATAAACATTGCCTTAGGAGGGAAATGCCGAACATAAAAATACGCTAAGCTGCGCACAACAGAATGAGCGTTACTCGGCGTATCTTATTAATTGTAAAAATGAATATATTATTTCGTATCGTAAGCCCATTTCAGGTAAACTGCTCCCCAAGTAAATCCGGCTCCGAATGCTGTCAATACAAGGTTATCTCCTTTTTTAAGCTTACTTTCCCATTCAGAGAGACACAAAGGTATAGAAGCTGCACTTGTATTTCCATATTTCTCAATATTCATCATCACCTTTTCTCGGGCAATCCCCATCCGGTCTGCAATAGCTTCGATAATCCGAGCATTTGCCTGATGCGGAACAAACCAGTCTATCGTATTAAGATCTAAATCGTTTTTGCGCATAATACTCTGAGAGACCTCTAACATATCCGATACCGCATGCTTATATACTGCACGTCCTTCTTGATACACATAATGTTCTTGATTATCGATCGACTCATGCGTAGCAGGATAAGCAGAACCGCCCGCTTTCATAATCAAATGCGGCAAACCGATTCCATCGGTATGCAATTCCGCATCAATAACACCTAAAGCTTCATCTGAAGGTTCGAGCATTACCGCCGCTGCAGCATCTCCGAACAAAGGACAAGTAGAGCGATCTGTATAATTCGTCATAGAAGACATCTTCTCTGCCGATAAAACGATCACCTTTTTATACAACCCGCTTTTAATATATGCCGCCCCAGCCTGTAATGCTACCAAAAAACCGGCACACGCAGCCTGTATATCATACGAAAAACAATGCTTTAAACCAGACTTTTCCGCAATAATCGATGCCGTAGAAGGGAAACGATAATCCGGATTAGAAGTGGCGCATATTACTAATTCTACGTCGTCGGGATGAACCGACGTCTTTTTCAATAATTCATTTACAGCCCGATATCCCAATTCTGAAGAACCGAGTCCCTCGCCTTTCAAGATACGACGCTCCTTAATCCCTACCCGGGTGGTAATCCACTCGTCATTGGTGTCCACCATAGAAGATAACTCTTCATTTGTAAGGATATAGTCCGGAACATAAGAGGCTACACCTGTAATTATTGCATTTTTTATATCCATAGTCAGTAAATAGGCAAATTAAAAAAATGCCCTAAACCTTCCTATTTAGGGCCAGATCTTATAAGCTCGCCGATTGCCGTCTGGCAATTTAAACAGCAGCTTCTTTTTCGATAGCTAATTTACCGCGATAGTAACCGCATTCACCGCATACTGTATGATAAATATGCCATGCACCGCAGTTAGGACATACTGCCAATGTAGGAGCTACAGCCTTATCGTGAGTTCTTCTTTTAGCTGTTCTTGTCTTCGATTGTTTTCTTTTAGGATGTGCCATTTTCTTATTACTTTTAATTATTATCTATTAATTTCTTCAACTCGTCCCATCTCGGGTCTGTTTCTTCATTTGTCATATCGTCCGCATCAGATTCGTCATCAAAAATCCCGTTATCATCTTCATCTCCATCATCGGCAGAGCGAGCAGAATGTTTTTTCAATTTCATACTCATAGTCTTATTACATTTCCCTGCCGGATGCACATGCTTCAACGGAATAGTCAATGCTATAAACTCATACAAAAACCATGCAATATTGATTTCACCTTCGGCTTCGGGAACGATAACCACGTCATCATTCTCCTCACTATATTCACTTCCGAACTTCACATACAAATGTTCATTCGTAGCAACCTCAAAATCCATATTGTCAAGACATCGATCACAAGGAATTAAAATAATCCCGTTAATCGCAAATTTTAATTCGAATGTTCCCCCTGTCCTTTTTACCGACAGAACCACATCTACTGATCCTCTCTGCACTTCCGGACCATCGATATTCTTAAAGAATTGATCATCCAAGTGGTACTCATAATTTTGAGTTCCTTCAGGCAGACTTTTTAACGGTATCTTATATAAATTGAACTTTCCCAATGATTACAGACGTTAAAACCCTGCAAAGGTATAAAAAATAATCTTTACCCGTCAAATTTTCGCCTGTTTTTATTGCATCTTTGCAAAAATCAACACAATAAACATATTTTAATCAGGAAAAATTTATATACCCGAGCACCGTCAAGAACGCTTCAGCTCTATCCTGAAAGTAGTTCCCTTTCCCGGCTCGGACTCCTTAACATATATACGCCCTTCATGATACTCTTCGATTATACGTTTTACCAAAGTCAATCCCAATCCCCAACCCCTCTTTTTAGTCGTATATCCGGGATTGAATACCGTTTTGAATCGTTTGCGAGGAATACCTTTTCCCGTATCTCTTACATCGATATAGCATTTATCTTTATCTGCTTGTAACGAAACATCAATACTTCCTTCTCCATCCATCGCATCAATTGCATTCTTACACAAATTTTCAATAACCCACTCCAATAGAGGCAGACAGTACATTCCTCCGATAGGCTCTTCCGGCAGATGCGTCATTAACTGTACTTTATTTGAAATCCGTCGGCGCATATAATCTGTAGCATTCACCAGTACCTCATTTATATACATAAACTTCATCTCCGGTTTCGATCCTATTTTCGAAAATCGCTCGGCAATAACAGACAAACGCTTTACGTCTTTACCCATATCATTTAACAAATCCTTATCTACACCGTTCAGCTCCAACAGATCAAGCCATGCCAATAAAGACGAAATAGGAGTACCTAATTGATGAGCGGTTTCCTTCGACAGTCCCACCCATACTTTATTTTGTTCCGCTTTCTTACTACTCATTAACGCTAAATAAGCAATTAATATAAAAAGCAGCATAACTGCCAGTTGAATATAAGGGAAATAAGAAAGGCGCTTAAGTAAAATAGAATCATCATAATATAAATATTGACGTGTATGCTCATCGATATAAATTTCTATTTTATTAGATCCCGATTTAAACTCTTCGAGCTTTTTTCTCAAATAAATATCCGGAGATTTTTCAGGAATCTTCAAGTTTAAGATCTGACGAATACTATCTTGTCCGTCGGCAACAATCACGGGGATAGAGGTATTGCTTTGAATAATCTTCAAAATCAAACCCATATCCATATCGGTATCATTACTCGCCACCTCTCGTGTCGCTTCTGCCCAGATCTCCATCTTATTACGCTCCTCCACAGAAAGATCTGCAACCAACTGATTCGATATATACAAAAAAATACCCACCAGTAACATAGAAACCAAAAGGAACACTATTTTTACTTTCTGACGGGCATCATAAATATTCTGCATCGTAATTTCAATTAAATATACATTGTTAAAACGTTATAAACCGAAAAATATTGTTGCAAACCAAATATACGAAAAAAGCGTGTTCCCAAAACAGAAACACGCTTCTCTATATCGATTAACACCTCAAAAATTATTCAGCATTCAATGTGATACGTTTAAATACCGTAACAGTTAAATCCTTATTGTGAGATTTAAGATACTGTTGAATAGTTTCTTTCGGTTCTTTTACAAAAGCTTGTTCGAGCAATGTCGATTCTTGGAAGAATTTATTAATACGTCCTTGAGCAATCTTATCGAGCATTTCTTCTTTCTTGCCTTCTTGACGAGCTTTATCCTTTGCGATTTCCAATTCCTTTGCAACAACATCAGCAGGAACTTCATCACGACTCACCGAAATAGGATTCATTGCCGCAACTTGCATGGCAACATCACGAGCTACTTGATATTCAACTTCAGGAAGATTGAACCCTACGATAGTAGCCAATTTATTTCCCGGGTGAATATAAAATATTGTAGAAGGAGCTTGTACAAACTCATAGAAACCGAGTTCCATTTTTTCTCCGGTAACACCACTACGGTCAACGATCAAGTCTGCAATAGAACGCCCATCTATAGTCAAAGCTTTCAGAGCTTCAAGATCTGCGGGTTTATTCTCCAATGCAGCATCCAAAATCGATTGAGTCAAAGCAACGAAATCTTTATTTTGAGCAACGAAGTCTGTCTCACATTTCAGAGCGACGATCGCAGCGAAATCTCCTTTTGTTGCAGCCAATACACAACCTTCCGAAGCTTCACGATCTTCACGTTTAGCGGCAATAGCCTGACCTCTTTTACGGATAATTTCCATTGCTCCGTCAAAATCTCCGTTAGCTTCATTTAATGCATTTTTGCAATCCATCATACCTGCTCCTGTCATTTTACGAAGCTTGGTAATATCTGCCATTGTAACTGCCATATATTTTTCTCCTTTTAATTGATTATTAAATTTAATACACAAAGAGTAAGTCTCGATACAAAACGAAACTCACTCTCTGTTATAGACTGAATGTTAAATATTTATTATTCTTCAACGTCTTTCATGAACTTTTCGGCAACGTTAGCATTCAATGCTTCGTCATCCTCCTTTTTAGTTCTTTCTTTTTTCACAGCGCGAGTTTTTCTCTCTTTTTTAGGAGCTTCGCCTTCTGCAGCTTCAACATCTACTTTTTCAGCTTTTCTTTCTTCAAGACCTTCAGCAATAGCACCACATACTGCACCGAGAATAACCTCGATAGATTTTGTAGCATCATCGTTTGCCGGAATAACAAAATCGACATTCGAAGGGTCAGAATTCGTATCTACCATAGCAAATACCGGAATACCCAAACGATTCGCTTCACGCACAGCAATATGCTCTTTCATTACATCGACAACAAAAAGAGCCGAAGGAAGACGGGTCAAATCAGCAATACTGCCCAACGTCTTTTCAAGTTTAGCACGCTGACGAGTCACTTGCAATTTTTCACGTTTCGACAAATTGTCGAAAGTCCCGTCTTTAGTCATTTTATCGATAGTAGTCATTTTCTTAACAGCCTTACGAATCGTAGGGAAGTTAGTCAACATACCACCAGGCCAACGTTCAATAACGTAAGGCATATTTACAGCAGCAGCTTTATCAGCGACTACTTGTTTAGCTTGTTTTTTAGTCGCTACAAAAAGCACCTTTTTACCTGATTTCGCAATCTGTTTCAGTGCAGCAGCAGCTTCATCGACTTTAGCAACTGTTTTATAAAGGTCAATGATATGGATACCATTGCGCTCCATAAAAATATAAGGAGCCATTGCCGGGTTCCATTTTCTTTTCAAGTGTCCGAAGTGAACACCGGCTTCTAATAATTGGTCAAAATTTGTAATAGACATTTTTTCTTTTTTTAGTTCGTTTACATTCTACTAATTCAATTGCAGGGTAATCTTCCATTGAGTAAACCTCTGAGACAGAGTCCCGGCAATTTGGATACTAAACGCTGAATACTTGCCGCGAGAAAATAAGCAAAAATATTAACGTTTGCTGAACTGGAATCTCTTTCTCGCTTTCGGTTGTCCCGGTTTCTTACGTTCAACAGAACGAGGATCACGAGTCATAAATCCTTCGGCTTTCAATGCCGGTTTATCTTCAGGATTAATTTTTACCAATGCACGGGCAATTGCCAAACGCAACGCTTCTGCTTGTCCCTTGAAACCTCCGCCGTCCAAATTTACTTTAATATCATATTTTTCAGCTACACCCAGTTTGTTCAACGGTTGTTTTACAACATACTGAAGAATACTTGAAGGGAAATATACGGCAAGATCTCTTTTATTGATAGTGATAACACCTGTTCCTTCGCTTACGAATACACGTGCAACTGCAGCTTTTCGTCTTCCTATTGCATTAACTACTTCCATACTGCTTATTTAAGAGAATTTATATCAATTGTTTTAGGTTGTTGTGCTGCGTGCGGATGTTCCGATCCTGCATATACATATAGGTTTCTCAACAATTGAGCTCCCAATTTATTCTTAGGCAACATACCTTTTACTACTCTATTAAATAATTTCGCTTCGCCTTTCTTAATCAATTCAGCAGGCGAAGTTTTTTTCTGACCACCAGGATAGCCTGTAAAATTCAAATACACACGATCTGTCCATTTATTTCCGGTCAAAATAACTTTATCCGCATTGATAATAATTACATTGTCACCACAATCTACGTGCGGAGTATAGCTCGGTTTATATTTGCCTCTCAATAATTTGGCAACCTTAGCCGACAAACGTCCCAACACCTGATCGGTTGCATCTACTACAACCCATTCTTTTTGTACAGTTGCTTTGTTTGCAGAAATGGTCTTATAACTTAAAGTATCCACTGCTTAAAATTTTTATTTGTTAATTACTTAAAATGCACATAGCTAACCCCTCTTCGGACACTGAAGCGGAAGCTATCTACTAAAATTTTCTCAAACTTTGATAATAATCGGCTCGCAAAGGTACGGTTTTTATCTGAAAAACAAAACTTTTCACAGAAAAAAGAAAGGATATTATTCAACCCTAAAAAAATAAAGAAGTCCAAATATCAACATTCAGACTTCTTCTCTTTATAGTAAACTCTATCAATTAAAAAAAACTGCACCAGAAATAAGCATACTAAAAAACTTAAATGCAACTTATAAATAAGCTTTGAACAAATTTAATAAGATACTAAGAAAGCCCTATAGAGCATCTAAAATTACATATTAATAGATGAATATATAAAAGAGAATGCTGCAATATATACTCTTAAAAAAACATAATAACATGAACTTTCCAAAAAAATCATCTTTTTCAAGAAGACAAGAATATCTACTCCTTGATCTCCGGGAGAGGAT
>NZ_CEWDCG010000131.1:0-8917 GCF_982436375.1 Coprobacter sp.
TTCCGATAAATAAAATTATATATTCTGATTTTTGAAACTGTTTTCCTATTTTACACATCAATGTAGCTCGTTATCTTCTTCGTCAGAACAGAAAAATACTTCAAAAATAGTGCTAAGAATGTCCGTACAAAATTTGTACAAGTTCTTAAGATTCATGAAATCCGGTTATTAATTATTATAAGTTGAGTAGTCCGATGCTCTTACTATGTTTAATATAATTGGGAAAAATTTATTGCTCGATAAAATGTACAGTTTTTTTATAAAGCTGTATATATCTCTGATTTATTTTGTACATTTGCCTTTCAATATAAGGCAAACCGTTCAAAGAAAAGGTATTAAGTAACATATAAATAAAAAAGATATGAAAAAAAACTGGGTGTTAGTTGTGGCCGTAGCTGTAGCCATAGGCTTTGTTTCTTGTAAAGCTAAAGAAAGTTCATATAAAGCGGCATACGAAAAAGCGCAGGAAAAGCCTGTTGCAGAGCAGACTTTAGCTCCGGAACCTGTCGTGACCAAGCCGGCCTCATCTTCAGATACAAGTTCTTCTCCGGTAAGGGTAAGTACAGAGAAAATTACAACGGTAAATGCCGGAGATGCTTCTAAACTGAAAATGTTCAATGTCGTTGTCGGAAGTTTTACTATCAAAACCAATGCCTCTAATTTGCAGGAGTCTTTAGTCGCAGACGGATATAATGCTTTTTTAGCACAGAATGCAAAAGGTATGTATCGTGTTATAGTCGGCAGTTTCGATGACAGACCTTCTGCTACCGAGTTGCGTGAAAGTGTGAAAGCGAAGTATCCTAATCGGTTCTCGGACGCTTGGTTGCTGATTAACGAATAAAATAAAGAAATATATTATAATAGAAAAGAAAGTGTTCTCATTGCAAGAATACTTTCTTTTTTTGTACAATAATATATAGCCATTCTATTTTATGGGGTATATGATTGGTTTTATTGAGCTTGATTTTTAATAATTCGCATTATCTGTTCTGTTGTATTGGCAATATTGCAAAGAGTAAAGTCTTTCTGTATGGCTTGTTCCAAAGTGACGGGATATGGGAGTATAGAGAATGCCGCAAGAAATCCGGCATCTATGAGTTCTTTCGTATTTTCTACACAGCCGCCTAAAGCGATGACGGGAATGTGGTGTTTTCGGGCGGCAGCGAGAATGCCCGAAGCTGTTTTCCCCATAATGGTTTGTCGGTCGAGCTTTCCTTCTCCGGTAATGATCAGATCTGCTCCGGCAATGAGTTTGTCAAAACCGATTATTTCGAGTACCGTTTCTATTCCCGATTTTAACTGGGCGTGAAAAAATGCAAGACATGCTGCTCCCATTCCTCCTGCAGCTCCTGCCCCCGAAACTTTACTGATATTTATGCCTTTCTCTTGTTCGATTATATGGGAGAAATTTCTTAGCCCTTTGTCAAGAAAACGTACTTGTTCACGGTCGGCTCCTTTTTGAGGAGCATATACATAGGCCGCACCGTTAGGACCAAAAAGCGGATTGTTTACATCGCATATTATTGTGAACCGGCAATCTTTCAGTTCCGGTAATACTCCAGACTCATCGATGGAGGCGATCCGGGTTAATATTTTTCCTCCATATCCTAAGATTGTGCCGTTTTCATCTCTGAACCGGATTCCGAGAGCTTGCAACATTCCTGTGCCGGCATCATTAGTCGCACTTCCGCCTATGCCGAGTAGGATATTCCGACATCCTCGCCGGATAGCATTTTTGATCAGTTCTCCTGTCCCGAATGTCGTTGCCTCCATCGGGTTACGTTTTTCTTTAGGTATCAGTGCTAGACCGTTGGCTGCTGCTGTTTCTATAACGGCTGTTTTCCCATCTTCTGATAAGATGTAGCCGGCATTGATCGTTTCCATTTGGGAATTATGTGCGGAACATATTATTTGTTTTCCTTTTAATTGTTGCAGTAATGTTTCGTACAATCCCTCTCCACCGTCAGAAACGGTTAGGCAGATAACTTCACATTCCGGAAATACACGGAGTATTCCCTCTCTTGCGCTTTGGGCAACGTCGGCAGAAGATACCGAACCTTTGAAAGAGTCGGATGCTATGACTATTTTTTTCATAAAGATGTATTTGGCTTACAGATTGGGTGAAAAAGTACAGTCTTTATTTCGAAAAAACAAATTATTTAAAATTTTTCCTCGAATATTTGTTTTTTCAAATTCATTCTATACATTTGCACTCAACAAACAGAGTGAAATGTAAAGATGAATACGATTTTAGTAAATACATATTGGTGGCAATTCTTACAACTCCCGTAGTCGTGAGAAGCAACCTTATGTAATTAAAAATATATACCGTATAAAGAGGTTTGCCAACACGGCAAACCTCTTTTTTTATATCCCGAAAACAGATAGTGAAAACGAAAAAATAAGACAATATGAAAGATTATCAAGTAAATGATGATGGTTATTATGGAGAATTTGGAGGGGCGTACGTTCCTGAAATTCTTTATGGATGTGTAGAGGAGTTAAGGAAGAACTATCTTCCCATTATTCAAAGCGAGTCATTCAAAAACGAGTTTGACGGTTTGTTGCGTGACTATGTCGGTCGTCCCTCACCTCTTTATCTTGCCCCTCGGCTATCCGAGCGGTATGGTTGTCGCATCTATCTTAAACGAGAAGATCTTAACCATACCGGAGCACATAAGATCAATAATACTATAGGACAGATCTTGATTGCCAAACGAATGGGTAAGAGACGTATTATTGCCGAGACCGGAGCGGGACAACACGGTGTCGCAACGGCTACGGTTTGTGCTCTTATGAATATGGAGTGTGTTGTTTATATGGGAAAAACCGATGTCGAGCGGCAGCATATTAATGTACAGAAAATGGAAATGCTCGGTGCTACGGTTTACCCGGTGACATCAGGCAATATGACGCTAAAAGATGCTACGAATGAGGCGATACGAGACTGGTGCTGTCATCCTTCGGATACCTATTATATAATCGGATCTACAGTAGGACCGCATCCTTATCCCGATATGGTAGCCCGCTTGCAGTCGGTGATTAGTGAGGAGATACGGAAACAACTCTCTTTGCAAGAAGGACGGGATTATCCTGATTACCTTATTGCCTGTGTCGGTGGCGGCAGTAATGCTGCCGGAACGATTTATCATTATGTTAATGACGATCGGGTAAAAATAGTTCTTGCGGAGGCCGGAGGAAAGGGTATCGATACCGGTATGTCCGCAGCTACTATACAACTTGGCAAAATCGGGATTATTCATGGCAGCAAGACTCTTGTTATGCAGAGCCAGGACGGGCAAATTGAAGAACCTTATTCTATTTCTGCCGGACTCGATTATCCCGGTATAGGGCCTATCCATGCAAACTTGGCGACAAATAAACGTGCAACGGTTTTAGCTATAAATGATGATGAGGCATTAAACGCCGCATTTGAGTTGACAAGACTTGAAGGCATTATTCCGGCACTTGAATCGGCACATGCTTTGGGAGCTCTCGGAAAACTTCGTTTCCGTCCTGAGGATGTGGTTGTGCTTACCGTTTCGGGCAGAGGGGATAAAGATATGGAAACTTATATTCGTGAAATGAAAAATAAATGAAAAGTCAGATGAAAACATTCGATTATACAACACGAAGTAAAAAAGTATTAGGTGATCTGCATACGCCTGTAAGTATCTATCTTAAAGTTCGTGATATTTATCCTCAGTCGGTACTTATGGAAAGTTCCGACTATCATGCAGGGGAAAACAGCCTTTCGTTTATAGCTCTCTGTCCGTTGGCGAGTATCGGGGTAAACAGCGGAGTTTGTACAATGACATTTCCCGATGGATGCAGAGAAAAGAGGATGATCGATGAATCATTTACCGTAGAAAAGGCTATAAACGGTTTTATCTCCCGATTCAGAGTATCTGGTGACGAGAGCCGGGTATGTGGGTTATATGGTTACACGACATTCAACGCTGTGAAATATTTCGAGAATATTCCCGTAAAAGAGAGCCATGATGAACGCAATGATGCTCCCGATCTACTTTATATTCTTTATAAACAGGTGATTGTATTTAACCATTTTAAAAATGAATTGACTTTGGTTGAGATGCTTTCTGAAGGAGAGGGCACTACTCTTAACGAACTGGAGTCGGTTATCGAAAATAGAAATTTCGCTTCATATAATTTTTTTCTTACCGCACCTGTATATAGCACTGTTACCGATGAACAACACAAGGCTAACGTGCGTAAAGGTATAGAGCATTGTTTGCGTGGCGATGTTTTTCAAATTGTTCTTTCCCGTCGTTTTATCCAGCCTTTTTCGGGTGATGACTTTAAGGTGTATAGAGCGTTGCGTTCTATCAATCCGTCTCCTTATTTGTTTTATTTCGATTTCGGAGGGTATCGTATATTCGGGTCTTCTCCCGAAACGCATTGCAGGATAGAAAACGGTAAGGCGTACATAGATCCTATTGCCGGAACGACCCGACGTACAGGAGATATTTGCAAAGACAGGGAGCTTACCGAAACGCTTCTTGCCGATCCGAAAGAGAATGCCGAACATGTGATGCTGGTCGATCTGGCAAGAAATGATCTCAGCCGGAATTGTCATGATGTGAATGTTCTGTTTTATAAAGAACCTCAGTATTATAGTCATGTGATACATCTCGTTTCTCGAGTGTGCGGACAACTTGATTCGGAAGCTAATCCGGTCGGGACGTTTATCGATACTTTTCCGGCGGGAACTCTTTCCGGTGCTCCTAAAGTACGGGCCATGCAACTGATTTCTGAGATAGAGCCTCATAACCGAGGTGCTTATGGCGGTTGTATCGGGTTTATCGGATTCAACGGATATCTTAATCAAGCGATAACGATACGTACTTTTGTAAGTCGTAACCATGAATTGTGGTATCAGGCAGGAGGCGGAATTGTAGCGCACAGCAAAGAAGAGAATGAATTGCAAGAAGTGAATAATAAGTTGGGAGCTTTGAAAAAAGCCATCGATATGGCAGTAACTTTGAAAAATTAGAAGATATGGAAAAGATATTGATATTTGATAATTATGACTCGTTTACCTACAATTTATTGCATCTGGTGCACGAGTTAGGAGAGACCGATGTCGAGGTGTGTCGGAATGATAAAATTACGCTTGACGAAATAGAACGTTTCGATAAAATTATACTTTCGCCCGGTCCTGGCGTTCCGGAAGAAGCGGGGTTATTGTTGCCATTGATACGACGTTATGCTCCTACGAAGAGTATTTTAGGAGTTTGTCTCGGTCATCAGGCTATTGGTGAGGCTTTCGGCGCAGTATTGGAAAATCTGAAGGAGGTATATCATGGGGTGCAGACTTCTGTGGAAATTATTACGGACGACTTGCTTTTTACGGGATTGCCCCGAGAAATACAAGTAGGTCGTTATCATTCCTGGGTGGTCAGTCCTGATGGATTTCCGGCAGAGCTCGAGATCACGGCGAGAGATGCTTCCGGACAGATCATGGCGCTTCGACACAGAAAATATGATGTACGTGGCATACAGTTTCATCCCGAATCGGTATTAACACCTGAAGGGCATACGATTATTCGCAATTTTCTTTATCATTAAAATAAAAACGGAAATGAAGCAAATTCTATATAAGTTGTTCGAACATCGGTATCTTGGGAGAACCGAAGCTCGGGATATACTTCAAAATATCGTACAGGGTAAGTACAATGATGCGCAGATAGCCTCTTTAATTACAGTATTCTTAATGCGGAACATCTCAGTCGAGGAACTGACAGGATTTCGGGATGCTTTACTCGAAATGCGTATTCCGGTCGATCTTTCCGAATATGCTCCTATCGATATAGTCGGTACTGGAGGTGACGGAAAAAATACGTTCAATATTTCTACTGCGGCATGTTTTGTCGTAGCAGGAGCAGGTTATCCCGTTGTGAAACATGGAAACTACGGAGCTACTTCGGTAAGCGGGGCAAGTAATGTTATGGAGCAGCACGGTGTACAATTTACTTCTGATATGAGTCGTCTTCGTAAGAGTATGGATATGTGTAATATTGCCTATTTGCATGCACCTCTTTTCAATTCGGCCATGAAAGCCGTTGCTCCTGTTCGTAAAGCTTTGGGGGTACGTACGTTTTTCAATATGCTCGGTCCGCTGGTCAATCCGGCCTTGCCGAAATATCAGTTGCTCGGAGTTTATAATTTGTCGCTATTGCGTCTTTACAATTATGTCTTTCAGGAGAGCGATACTCGTTTTGCCGTAGTGCATGGTCTCGATGGATACGATGAAATTTCATTAACGGGAGAGTTTAAGGTTGCGACTTCTACTACTGAGACGATCTATACTCCTGAAAGTATAGGTTTTAACCGTTATTGTGAGCAAGATCTCGATGGGGGAAAATCTCCGGATGAAGCTGCTCGTATATTTGATCGTGTATTGCAAGGTGAAGCTACACCGGCGCAAACCGACTGTGTGATTGCTAATGCAGCGTTTGCTATTCGGGTAATTGAGCCGGAAAAATCTCTGGCAGACTGTATCGCCTTAGCTCGTGAATCTATGGAAAGTGGAAGAGCATTAAAGACATTGAAAATGTTTGTCGAACTTAATTCTTGATTCGAAGATGAATATTCTGGATAAAATAGTTGCAGATAAACGAATCGAAGTGCAGCGACATAAAGAAGCCTATACTGTGGATATGCTTTTAGGAAGCGAACAAATGATGCGCAGTACTGTTTCCCTGAGCCGTGCATTGTCAGAATCTTCTTCAGGTATAATAGCTGAGTTTAAACGTCGTTCTCCTTCAAAAGGGTGGATACATCGGGATGCCGATGTCGAAAGAGTTGTGCTTGATTATCAACGAGGTGGAGCATCTGCATCTTCTATATTGACTGATTATACTTATTTTGGCGGAACGGTTGCCGATTTGTGTAAAGTCCGGAAAAGCATTGATATACCTCTTTTACGTAAAGAGTTTGTAATCGATGAATACCAGATTTATCAAGCAAAAGCGATAGGTGCGGATGCCGTGTTGCTCATCGCTGCAGTACTCGATCGGAAGACTTGTCGTCGTTTTACCGATTTGGCTCACAGCCTCGGAATGGAAGTATTGCTCGAGTTGCATGAAGAAAAAGAACTCGACTATTTGGATACCGGAGCTGATATGATAGGAGTTAACAATCGTGATTTGACGACCTTTGAAACTCGAGTGGAACACTCGTTCGATATGGTCAGGTATTTGCCTTCGGATAAAATCTGCATATCGGAAAGCGGGATTTCTTCCCCCGATACGGTTAGAGCTTTGCGTCGAGTGGGATTCAGAGGATTTTTAATGGGAGAGAATTTTATGAAAGAGGTTCGACCCGGTGCAGCTTTGAGCTGGTTTGTGAAGCAGTTAAACGGTGGAGAAGATGTTGGTTAAAGTATGCGGTATGCGTGATGGGGAGAATATTCGGTTGGTGGAGAATCTGTCGGTTGATCTCATAGGTTTTATTTTTTATCCCCGTTCTCCTCGTTATGTAAATTCCTTGCCTAAGTACCTGCCGCGATCTGCAGGACGAGTAGGGGTTTTTGTAAATGAAAAGCTGGGCGTGATCGAAGATGCGGTAATCCGATACGGACTTACACATGTGCAGTTGCACGGGAGTGAAATCCCTTCTGTGTGCGTGGCATTGAGGCAACAAGGAATACAGGTGATTAAAGCCTTTTCTGTATCTGTTCCAGATGATTTGATGGCTGTCGGGAGATATGACGGGTGTTGTGATTTTTTCTTGTTCGATACTTCTACGTCCGGTTATGGCGGTTCAGGATGTTCGTTCGATTGGGGTATATTGCAACATTATACAGGAAACGTTCCTTTTTTGATAGCAGGAGGTATAGGAGAGAATGATGTGGAGAGAGTTTTGAATTTTAAGCATCCACAATTTGCAGGGGTGGATTTGAACAGTTGTTTTGAAATTTCTCCCGGAATAAAAGATATAGAAAAATTAAACCGATTTATAACAAAATTAAAGAGATGAATCGAATACAACAATTGTTTGGCCGTAAAGAAAAAAATATTCTTTCGGTCTATTTTACAGCCGGATATCCGGCGTTTGATATTACTCGTGAGATTATTGGAGAATTACAACGTCAGGGAATCGATATGGTAGAAATAGGAATCCCTTTTTCAGATCCTATGGCCGATGGAATCGTGATTCAGAATGCGGCTGCAAAGGCTTTGCAGAACGGTATGTCATTGAGTAAACTCTTCGGGCAGCTTCGAAATATCCGTTCCGAAGTAGATATTCCGTTAATCTTGATGGGGTATCTTAACCCTATAATGCAATATGGTTTTGAGAACTTTTGCCGAAGTTGTCATGAAGTAGGAGTAGATGGAGTAATAATCCCGGACTTGCCGTTCAAAGATTATCTTGAAGAGTATAAGCCCGTAGCAGATCGTTATGATCTGAATGTAATAATGCTTATTACCCCTGAAACTTCCGAAGAACGTATCCGATTTATCGACAGGAATACAGAAGGATTTATCTATATGGTATCTTCTGCGGCGACGACCGGTGCGCAGCAGTCGTTCGATGAAGTTAAGCAGGAATATTTCCGTCGTATAGCTGCGATGAATCTTCGTAATCCCCGCCTGATAGGATTCGGTATATCTAACCGGGAAACATTCGATTCAGCTTGTCGGAATGCTTCCGGTGCGATTATCGGTAGTCAGTTTGTTAAGTTGCTTGCACAGGGGTCTCCTGCAAAAGCCGTTTCTCGATTATTGGAGATGATTGGGAAAAAGTAGGTTGAGAATTTATATGGATTTAAAAATCACGATAATATATTTATCGAAAAATTTAGATAGCATCTTGTA
This sequence comes from Coprobacter sp., assembly GCF_982436375.1. Lineage (NCBI taxonomy): Bacteria > Pseudomonadati > Bacteroidota > Bacteroidia > Bacteroidales > Barnesiellaceae > Coprobacter > Coprobacter sp. Next base: position 8,841 of record NZ_CEWDCG010000131.1, read on the forward strand.
GATTGCGGATGCGGTAGAGAGTATAAAAGAGGGTGACCCAAAAGTCAATAACGACTGAACGGGTCACCCTTTTTCAT
>NZ_CEWDCG010000132.1:0-8863 GCF_982436375.1 Coprobacter sp.
CTTCATAAAAAACACCCCAAAAGTTTTGTGTCTAACTTTTGGGGTGCAGTACAAATTTAGACAGCCCTTTAAATATTTTTTATTTCCGGGAATGTATTAATTTTTCGATGATCGGGCTCCAAAAAGGAAGCATTGCCGGTTTGTTCCACCCATGACATCCGAAAGGAAGTTGGTGCCCGTGTATCTGAAATGCCTCTTCCGGTAATTTGTCGAATGCAAAAGCGATGGCTTCTCTCCATGAGGGAATTCTGAGTTTATGTTCTTTCCGGTTTACTTCTACTCCCCAGAATACATCTTCGTTGAATCGGTTATGGTTACATTGAGATATGTATTTTTCTATTATCGGTCGTTCATTTTGGGCTATTTCAAAGAAGGCGGATACTTTGCGTAAAGAAAAACCTCCATTGCCGACTTTATAAAAAAGTTCTGTATAATCCGATGCATTGAATAGTTTGTTATAGCCTTTTTTCAGTTTAAAAAACAAATGATAATACCATCGTGTATATTTACGTTTAGGAATCCATGGTGCGCCTATATAATCGAAATTGTGACTGCACCATTGTTCAAGTTCGTCTCTGAATACGAATGCATCGGTTTGATGTATGAGTATATATTTGGTATCTGAAAATGTTTTGTAAAATTCAGAAGAGAGCATTAACCGGTTATACCCTTTTAACCCTTTAAAATATGATTTGTCAAAAGAGTATGTTTCTCTTTTGCCATATCGTTTCTCTATTACGGTCATATCTAAACCGTCCGGAATCACGAAACATATGCTGTAACGTTTTAATATATCGAAACATCGATCTAATGATATCCATTCGGTGTCGGATAATTCCGTTGTATAGATTGGTATGATTACTTTTACTAAATACGGATCAACCATTATTTCTGCACTTTCTTAGTTCTGCAATTGGTATAAATAGCAATAATACCTAAAATAAGAATCAGTCCGATGCATACGAATGCAATTCCTACCGTGATGTGTATTGATTGAGGATCGAAACGGAAAATGATTTCATGATCTCCCGATGGAATATCCAATCCCCGTAATACATAATTTACTCGTGCCATTTCGACCGGTTCTCCGTCTATGGAAATATGCCATCCCCAAGGGAAATAAATTTCGGAGAATACTGCGAAATTATTTTTTGATGTATGAGATTTATATTTTAATTCATTGGGTTTGTAAGATGTCAGAAAAATCGTATCGCCTGCAGCAGGAGCAGAGATATTTGTTTTTATTTTGTCTGCGAAATGACGGTCGGCGATCACTGTTTTCTTTTCATTAAAATCGTCTAACGCTTTCATTTCCTGTTCGGCATTTTCTACCCATTTAATTTCGGATACAAACCATGCATTGCCCGCAGCTTCAGGATTTTGTACTACTTGAGGTGCAGCACCGTTTTCTCCGGGAAGGATAAAATATTTTGTATTGAGCATGTTTATCACATGCGGGTTGTTTTTACTGAGCTGGTACTTGATCAAGTCATCATATCTCCGCAATTTTGCAGCATGATAACCTCCGATAGATTTATGTCTGTAAGAGGTGATGGCATCGTTAAATGGATCATACAGAAGATTGTATACCCGATAATTCGGATCAGGATCGGCGAGTATTTGCTTGTCTATTTCTGTCATGGGGAAGGGGTCTTTCAATTTTTTTGCCGATACGAAGTTTTCGCTGTTCAAATAACGCTTGTTTACCGGGTACATGTCGGCAAGAATAATAATGCCGCATAATGCGACCAGAGTTGTTTTGTTGATTTTACCTTTGGCAAATAAGAACAAAACGATAGAACCTGCCAATATGAACAAGAAACTGCGTAATGCATCATCTGTAAAAATAGATTCCCTTACCAGTTCGAGGTTGTAGAACACATCTCGGTATTCCATGTGTTCGCCCATAAACACCTGTTCTTCCGAGCTCAAGAAATTAAAGAACAATCCGGGAAAAAGGAAGAATAAAAGAGATATGCCTCCGGTTAGAGCAAAGGAGATGATACTTTCTCTCTTTTTCTCGATGAGGATACGGGGGTTTGTGATTATTTCTTTCAGTGCTAAAATCGCTAATAAGGGAATACAGAACTCTGCTACCACAAGAATACTTGATACTGTCCTGAATTTGTTATACATCGGGAAGTATTCGATAAAAAATTCGGTTAGCGGTAAGAAGTTCTTTCCCCATGACAAGAGCACCGTTAATATTGTTGCTGCCAGTATTGCCCATTTCAAAGGACCTTTAACGATAAAACAACCCAATATGAAGAGTAACATGACGAATGCTCCGACATATACCGGACCTGCCGTTCCGGGTTGATCTCCCCAATAATGATTCCCGATTTGAGCTACATACTCCCGTACTGAAGGATCTGCTTTTTGCATAGCTTCGGTATTTTTGGCGATAGCTCCGGTTGCTCCCCCTTTTACGTTCGGAATCAATAATGACCAAGTTTCTCCTATTCCGTAACTCCAATGAGTTATATATTCGGTATCCAGTCCGCTTTTAGCTGATATTTTTTCATTGGCATTTGTGAGTTCCGCTTGTCCGCGCATCGTTTCTTTAGAATACTCATAAGTATTATAAAGACTCGGAATATTCGCTCCAATAGCCAGTAATCCGGCACAAATAATTACTCCGGTGGCCTTAAAATATTGTGGAAGTTCATGTCTTTTTTTGAAATCGAAAAAGTAGGCAATAACCAAAGCGGCTATAAAGAACATGAAATAGTAACTCATTTGAATGTGGTTTGATGTGATCTGCATCATTCCGAAGAATCCGATTAATGCAGCACCTCCGATGTATTTACCACGATAGGCCAGTATTATACCGGCGATTGTCGGCGGTATATATGCCAGAGTGATGAATTTCCAGATGTGTCCGGCTCCTATGATAATAAAGAAATAAGAAGAAAAGGCGTAGGCAATTGCTCCCACCAATGCAAGATACCACCGGATTTTCATTGCCGATAATAGGATGAAAAAACCTAACATCATAATGAATACGAGTGATGCCGGAGATTGTAGTCCGAGGTGATATATTCTTCCGATTTGTCCCATCCAGTAATTATTGGCATAACTGGGTGAAATTTGGAAATTAGGCATTCCTGAAAAAAGCGAATTGGTCCAACGTGTCGTTTCTCCGGTTGCTTCACGGAAAGCTTTTCCTTCCTGACCGATTGCGATTCCTTGTTGAGTATCTCCTTGAAATAACACTTTCCCCTCTAAAATATCCGGAGAAAAATAAATATAGGAGAGAATAATCATAAACAGAATAGAACCGATATACGGAAGAGTTTTCTTGAAGTTTATTTTACACATGACAAAAAATTTTCTTTATTATTCTGTTGCAAATGTATAGAAAAAAATAAGAAATTGGCTTTTCTTCTTTTGCCAAATCCAAAATATTAAATACCGGTTATTAGGGGCGGTTTAATTTTTGTGAGGATTTTTTATTCTGTTCTTAACCATTTGTTACGCAAATATTTTACCGGATACCACGCTGCGGGTAGTCCTAATAACGTGACAATTGCCAGTACGGCAAGTGCATCGCTCCACAAAAGACGTACAGGATAAGCATCTACGATGAATGCTCCAGAGGTTTGACCTAATCGGAGTAATCCGTATTCTTGTTGTAGCCAACATAAAAATATCCCGGCGATGAGTCCTGTCCCGGCTCCGATTGCCGAAATAAGCCACCCTTCGGTTAAGAATATTCTGGAAATAAGCTTTTCATCAGCTCCTAAATTTTGCAAAGTCTTAATATCGTTTTGCTTGTCTATGATCAGCATCGAAAGAGACCCTATAACGTTGAATGTGGCGATCATAAGAATAAAAGCCAGTATCAGAAATGTCATCCATTTTTCTATTTGCATCATTCTGAAAGAGGTCTCTTGCTGCATCATGCGGTCTTTGACAAGATAATCTTTTCCCAGATGTTCCGATAACGAAGCAATAACGCGCTTTTCGTTAGTTTTGGGTTTTAGCTTTATTTCCAATGCGGAAGCTTGTTGAGGATAGTCGAACAGTTTGGCCGCCATGTCTAACGGAACAATAACCATTTGATCGTCATATTCAGGTTGATTTACACTGAATACGGCTGTCGCGAACATCCGGTCTTCATTAAATGCATTCGAGGGATTTGCTAAATTTACTTTTGCTTTGCGTTTAGGAGTATAAACAGAAAGAGGATATACGTAATGTGCTCCCACCTCCAAACGATTTGCTACTCCGACTCCTATGGTTGCATAATTGGCAACAGAATCTTTTAAAAAAAAATTCCCGTCTAATAATATGCTATCGATATTGCTTACTTGAGAATAGTTGTCCGGTACTCCTTTTAATAATACCGGCATTTGTCGGTTCCGGTATATCAATAAGGCGTTCTCTTCTATTACCGGAGCGATTGCGTCTATTTCTTGCCATTCTGCAAGAGATTTTATCGAAGGGTCTTGCAGCGATAGAGTCTTTCCCGTGGCCGGTATGACTTTTATTTGCGGATCGAGAGAGGAATATAGAGAGGCTATAAGATCTTGAAACCCGTTATAGACCGATAATGTACAAATCAATGCCATGGTAGTTACGGCAACACCGCATATAGATACCATGGATATAATATTGATCGCACTATGAGATTTTTTTGAAAAAAGATACCGGATCGCTATTTTCAGGGAAAGACTCATCGCATCTTTGTTTATTTATTCAATAACGTATCGATATTTTCGATATAGTCGAGAGAGTCGTCCAAAAAGAACATCAGTTCGGGTGTCTTGCGTAGTTGGAATCGAACCCGTTTTGCGAGTTCATAACGTATCGACCGTGCATTGTTTTGTATCGATTCAAGAATTTCTTGTGATTTTTCCGGGGGAAAAATACTTAGATATGCTTTAGCTACGCTTAAATCGGGACTTACGCGTACAACGCTTACCGATATGAGTGTGCCATGTGTTTTACGGGTTTCGTTTTGGAAAATGTCACTTAGATCTTTTTGAATCAGACGGCTTATTTTACTTTGTCTTGTAGTTTCCATAATTTGAATATTTTATTTTTGATCCGGGATTTTTTTGAAAAAATCCGGATCGCAATGTTACGACAGTTCAATATACGAACTTTTCGCGAAATGTGACCCGGATATAAGAAATTTATTTTTTCCAGATTAAGGTTAGCCCGTCACGTAGTGGTATGATTACTTTTTCCACACGGGTGTCCGAAACTATCAGATCATTAAATTTCCGAATTCCGACGGTTTGTCCGTCTCTGGCTTGCGGGTCGATTATTTTACCGTCCCATAAAGTATTGTCCGCTAAAATAAATCCTCCCGGACGTACTTTGTCGAATACGAGATCATAATATTCGCAATAGTGGCGTTTGTCGGCGTCGATGAATACCAGATCGAATGTTTCATCAAGAGTCGGTACGACTTTTATTGCGTCTCCTATATGGAGGTGTATGTTATCTTTGTAAGGGGATTGCTCCAGATAAGGCCGGGTGAAATCTTCCAATTCGTCATCCATTTCAATTGTGTGAAGTACGCCTCCGGGATTTAGTCCTTCTGCCATGCATAAAGCGGAATAACCTGTAAATGTCCCCAATTCGAGAATTTTGTCGGGACGAATCATCCGGCAGAGCATTTTAAGAATGCGCCCTTGTAAATGCCCCGACAGCATACGCGGACGCAATAGATTGACGTGAGTATCCCTATTCAGTCGTTTCAGATATTCACCTTCTTCGTCGATATGGCTCAGGATGTATTCTTCCAGCAGTTCTTCCATGTTTCCGATGCTCTTATCGCAGATTTTCTAAGTTCGGGAGTAAGTAACTGTTGTAACAATCCAATACTTTTCCTACCGGGTCGATCTCAAGGAATGTACTGCCACCTCCTTCTCCGAAAGCGCCTCCAATATATGCTATTAGGTCGTCTCTGGTTATCCAGCCGCGGTCGATCATCAGTTTCAGGCCGTTATGAAGATATTCTCTGGAAGTATTTGTTTCCGGTTGATATACGGCAATTACTCCATAAGACAGAGCTAACTCTCGCATTGTCGATTCTCGGTAACAAACGGCAAGAACAGGATATTTCCCTCTGTATGCAGCGATATTTCGAGCTGTACGCCCGGTATAACTGTCGGTAACGATTGCTTTTACACCGAGTTTTATCGATGAGCGTACGGCTTGTTTAGCAAGAAATGCTGTAATATCTTCCTTGTCTTCTTCTGTCGATACTTGGATATCGTTATCCGATAGTTTTGTTTTTTCGGCTTCTTCCGCTACTTTCGACATTGTAGCGATAGCCTCTACCGGATATTTGCCGTATGCGGTTTCTCCGCTAAGCATCAAGGCATCGGTACGGTAATAGATGGCATTAGCGATATCTGTTACTTCTGCCCGTGTAGGACGGGGATTTTTGATCATCGAGTGTAACATTTGTGTCGCTACGATAACCGGCTTTTTGGCTTGTACGCATTTCTTGATAAGAATGCGTTGTATTCCCGGTATTTTTTCTTGGGGAACTTCGATTCCTAAGTCTCCGCGGGCGATCATCACGCCATAAGCGACTTCAAGTATTTCATCAATATTGTCGACACCTTCCTGATTTTCTATTTTCGCAATGATTTTTATGCTGCTGTTATGCGCATCGAGTATCTCTTGTATATCGAGGACGTCTTGCTTATTGCGTACAAAGGAGTGTGCGATAAAATCGATATTGTGCTCGATAGCATATAAAATGTTTTTACGGTCTTTTTCGGTCAGAGCCGGAAGATTGATGCGGACACCCGGTACGTTAACGCTTTTTCTTGATCCCAGTTCTCCTTCATTTTCTGCAATACAAAGTAAAAAGTCGTCGTGTTTTTCTATAACTTTGAATTCTATTTCTCCATCATCGATCAAAACTAAACTACCGACCGAAAGATCTTTGACGAAATTCGAATAAGAGATGCATATGTGCTCTTTAGTCGTCAGTTGATTAGGATTACCACTCATTTTTACATAGTCTCCAGTCGAAAAGTTGATGCGTCCGTCGTCGGCAATTGCTGTGGTCCGCATCTCCGGTCCTTTCGTATCCATAAGAATGGCGATCGTATTCGAGACGGCTCTTACATTCGTTATAATTTTATTGAATCCTTCAGCATCCAAATGGGCTGAATTCATACGGACAACGTTCATTCCGTTTTCGAAAAGATCCCGAACGAATTCAACGTCGCAACGTTTATCTGAAACTGTGGCAACAATCTTAGTTTGTTTTGACATAATTTGATCTATATAACTAATATAACAATCTGAGAGTATTTATTTATTATTGATTAATGCTTCGATAGCCAGTTTGTATGAATCCATGCCGAAACCTGCTATTGAGCCTTTGCATGCGGCCGCAATCATAGAGGTGTGGCGGTAAGCCTCTCGTGCATGTATGTTGGAAATGTGTACTTCTATCACAGGAACATTAATTGCACGTATGGCATCTGAGATGGCTATGGAAGTATGTGTATAGGCTCCGGCATTGAGAACAATGCCATCAGTATCTCCAAACCCGTATTGATGCAAAGTATTGATCAATTCACCTTCAATGTTGGACTGAAAATAAACCAATTGGTGTTCCGAGTATTTGTTCCGTAAAAATTCCAGATAACTTTCGAAAGAATTTTCTCCGTAAACGCTTTTTTCCCGTTTCCCAAGAAGGTTCAGGTTGGGTCCGTTAATGATAAGTATATTCATAAAGAATCTTTTTTATACCTTTGTCTTATCCGAAGATTTCGACGTTTTCAATCCTTCGGTAAGATGTTGCAAAAGTAAATAAAAAAATCGAATATTTAGTTCGTAAATAAGATGATACTTACCGAGAGAGATTTAATGAAAAAATATCTGAGTTATTTAAAGCTTGAAAGAGGGCTTTCTCAAAATACGGTCGAGGGTTATCGAAATGATGTGTATAAATTATTATTGTATATAGGTACTGAGAATTTGACCCGGGAAGTACTTCAGAAAGTCGATATTCAACAATTTATATGCGGGTTACAGGATATAGGAATACATCCCAGATCACAAGCCCGCATATTGTCCGGATTAAAATCGTTTTATAAATTTTTGTGTTTAGAGGATTATATCAGCGTTAATCCTGTCGAGTCGATAGAAGGTCCTAAAATCGGACTTCATCTTCCGGAGGTGTTAAGTGTTGAGGAAGTAAATCGCATGGTTGACTCTTTCGATATGTCATTGCCTGAAAGTCAGCGTAACAAGGCAATTATAGAGGTTTTGTATGGTTGCGGTTTGCGAGTGTCGGAATTGATAAATTTAAAAATGTCCCGGATTTATGAAAAGGAAGAGTTTATAATTGTTGAAGGAAAAGGCGATAAACAGAGACTTGTTCCTATTTCGAGGATCGCATTGCATGAAATTGAAAAATATAAGAAAGATCGGATGTTATTAAATGTAAAGAAAGGTGATGAGGATATTCTTTTTTTGAACCGTCGGGGGGGCCGTTTATCCAGAGTCATGATTTTTTATGTTATTCGCAATCAATGTGAGATTTGCGGCATTCATAAAAAAATCAGTCCTCATACCCTACGGCATTCTTTTGCTACCCATCTTCTTGAGGGAGGAGCTAATCTACGTGCCATTCAACAGATGTTGGGACATGAGAGTATTACTACAACAGAGATTTATGTTCATCTGGATAAGGAATTTATAAAAAGTGAAATTTTAAATCATCATCCGAGAAATATGAAGTTTCGGACATAAGTCTCGTTTGAGAATCTGTTTGAATCTTTTTCTGCTCTGTTTTTATTTCTCTACAGATGCGTTGTAGTCTTTTCCCGAAGTTGCAAAGTATCTTCAGATTTTTTTTAGATCTGTATGGGTATTGAAC
>NZ_CEWDCG010000133.1:0-8726 GCF_982436375.1 Coprobacter sp.
CTATATACACACATATCCATGAAAAATAAAATTCTTACCGGAGTATTATTATGTACTCTTTTTTCCTGTTCTCCTAAAATTGTATTAAACAAGATACAGGAATATCCGTCTTTATCTCAAGAAGATACAATTATGGTCGTAAATGAGGGAGAAAAAGTCCCGGTCGCTGCAACTTTGATAGGACAAGTTGCTATTTTAGACCGAAGTTTTACTATTCGATGCCGATATGATCAAGTACTAAAAATAGCCAAAGAAGAAACAAGAAAAGCCGGAGGAGATATTCTGCAAATCACCGATCACCTTTTACCGGGTGTCGCAAGTTCCTGCCACCAAATTTCAGGAAATATTCTCAAATCCGGCATATCCGATTCTACATACAACACACAAACGACATTCTACAATTATAGTGTAAATAATGTCTTAAACAAAGTACGCCCGTTACCTCCAAGAGTCGATTTTTCATTCAATGTCGGTTACGGATGGTTACCTAAAACAGAAGGGCTCACCGGGGCAGATAAACAATTCGATGATAAACTGACTTCCGGACTTGCATGGGATTTGGTATTCCATCATTATATTAAAAATTTCGGATGGGGAATTTTTTATTCAGGGTACAGTTCTGACAGTTATTACGAAAAGACGAACATGGATCATAATGCCTTATTTTCATATATCGCACCTTTATTTTGCACAAAATATTCGTTCAATAAAAACTGGATGATAAACGGAGAAGTCGGTATCGGATATTTAAAATTCTCAGACAAAATATCTTCAGGAATTGAAAAAGGAAAAACCTATGTATCGACTATCGGGTTTAATTATGGAATCGGAATCGAATATAAACTTAACAAACACATGGGAATAGGTATCTCATTCAATGAAATCATAGGTTCTGCATTCCTGAAAAACATAAAGATGGAAAATGTACATAGTACCATAGTTTATAACGACTATGACAGAATAAACTTAAACCGGTTTAATTTACTTGGAGGTATCCGTTTTTATTTCGGAGACAGATAATAAATAATCAAAATATTCCGTACTATCCGGTAGAATGTCCGATAGTACGGAATATTTTTCATTGCCGGCCAACTCATTAGAACTTGCTTAGCTCCTGTTGCAACAAAGAAATTCAGAATATTTTCACTATCCGATCCGGACTACACGATTTTCGAATTCTTCATCTTATACCTGAAACGAGAATAAAACAAGACTCCTGCCAAAGTCAGACCAATCGGAAATCCCCACCAGATACCCATAGCACCACCCCGACAAACAAAGCCAAATAAATATGCCGCAGGCAAACATACGAGGAAATAACTGACAAACGCAATTAAGGCCATAGGTTTCACATCTCCTATTCCCCTTAAAGCATTTGCATAGGCAACTTGCAAGCCATCTCCGAACTGATATACCATAGTCGGTATTATCAACAATGCTACGATTCCGTTCACTTCTTCCGAATCTGTAAACAGATAACCCACCTGTTGTCGGAACAAAGCCATTATGATTACAATACATACGGCCAAAAGTATTATTACATGAAATCCGGCATTTGCTATCGATCTTACTTTATTCATCTCTCCTGCTCCTTTAGCATTACTTACCAAAATCGTAATAGCCGACCCGATACCGTAATAAAGCATAAAACCGATCGTAGTAAAAGTTGCAACGGCCTGATGTGCCGCCAATGCTGCCGTACCGATCCATCCCATCATAATAACACTCAAATTGAAAGATCCGGTTTCCATCCCCATTTGCAAAGCAATAGGCATTCCCATTTTGGTTAAATGAAGCAATTGCTTCCCCGAATCACCTTTAAGATGACGAAAGCCTTCTTTAAATCTGCCATAACGAGACGTAAAGAAAAACAGATACACAAAAACCGACAACGTGAAAATACGAGATAATAATGTAGAGAATCCTGCTCCGAGCAGTCCAAGTTCTGGGAAAAAACCCGGGCCGAATATCAATAAATAGTTACCTATAATATTCAGCACATTACCGCACAAAAGTATGTACATCGAGATACGAGTATCCATAATACCATCGGCAAATTGCTTGAAAGCATTAAATAGCATGATAAAAATCAAACCCGACAAATGAATCAAGAAATAGGGTTTAATTAAAGGCAAAAGTTCTTCCGGTTGTCCCATCCGGTCTATATTAACATAAACTACGGACATAACCCCGATCAGTAAAATCGCTAAAAGCAAATTGGCGATAAGACCATATCGAAGAGTCTGACCGGCTTTTGCTACCTGATTTTTTCCGACCAAATTCCCGATCAACGGAGTAAGCCCCAAAGAAAAGCCTAAAGCAAACATCAACGGAAGATTAAAAAGATTATTTACAAAAGATGCTGCAGCCAACTCCTCCGAAGTATGATGACCAACCATTATATTATCGGCAAATCCGACGATGATAATACCCAACTGTCCTATCATAATCGGAACTCCCAATCTCAACAATGCTACATAATGATCCCGGTATAATCGAAATGTTTTTTTCAACATACTACACTTTTATCAAATCAAAGGTTGCAAAGATATAAATCTTATTTCAAATCGATGACCATATAAGTTCGGGAATATTAAAGTCTGTCTAAAAGAAAGGCGGTATCCCACAATGGAACACCGCCTTTACTCAACAAACTAACTCTATATACTTACGATTCACAATCCTATTAACAAAGAATTAGAAGCAGAACCTTTCATCCATTCTTCAACCGTCGACCAACGGATCGGTGAAGCACCTTCCAAAACGACCGTTTGCAAGGCTGGGACACCGTCCCAAGCTGTAGATGACAAATCTATACGTAAACGAACTTTGTCACCTTTTTTTAATCCTGCCAAAGAATATTCATTTTCTCCGCTCTTCAACTGTACCGATTTAGAATCGATTACTTTTCCGCTATTATCTGCAACCTCAACAAAAACCTGAATTTTTCCACCGGCATTTAATTCTGCCCACGCTTTCATTTTTTCAACAGCCGAATCCATAGGACGCCAATCGGTTACTTTCTGAGCTTTACGCATAGCTTCCACACCATTTGTATAAAGTTCTTTTACGGCTTTCTCATCCATCGTCGTACGGGCAACAAGAACATCATCTATAATAAATTTACCTGATGAAAAACGCTGAGACCCGGCAATACGTTCCAGTGGTCCGGCAAAAGGTTTCTGGAAAGCCTTCTTATCCAAACGACCGTCTATGTAAATCGCTCCTTCTTCTTTCTCAGGATTGTAGGTATAAACATAATGTATCCATTTTCCCGATTGCAATTTATTGTTACCGCGAACGTCGCTATTTTCGTAAGAAAGAATCGTTTTTTCTTGGAAAATACCGGCTGCCAACCGTGTTCCGGTTACATCGACATCCGCCCCCATCGGAGCTTGTCCACCGAAGAACATAGCCTGACCGTTATCCATCTGGTTCAGATAAACCCATGCTGCCAAAGTAAACGGTTTCCGGTACAGGTCCATACCACCTGCATCGACAAAAGTCTCTTTTTTGTCTTTCTTAAAACCCTTTCCGTTTTTGCCGTTGATAATTTGGGCTTTACCTTGAATCGGCAACATTTTTCTGGTAATCTCATTTTTGACTTCTTTATCTGTCGCTCCTTCGAAAGTTATATAAGCCAACGGGTCTTGCAATGCCAATCCGATTCCTCCCGGAACAATCAATTGTTGCTCTGCTTCAGTACCGACTTTCACACGGAATGTACCGGAACGAGGGAATGCGTATTTAATTTCGACACGCTGACTAGCTCCAGCATCCAAACGCAACGGTTGTGATGCAATAGTTACGCCTTCTACTTTCACATCCAAACTCTTATTAAAAGGTTCACTTCCTACATTTCGTGCCTCTGCGACATAAACCATTTCTCCTTTCTCGGTCATATTGATCGAACTACCTTCCAAAACGAGTTTTGCCGGAACTTTCGAAACTTTTAAAGGAACGGATTTTATCTGATCATCCAAAATTACGGTTAAAGTCTGATTGCCGCTTGCATACATCTGCACATCAAAAACCATTTCTTTTGTTTCTCCGGCTTCGATCTCAGCACGACGATCATCTAAGAAACTATTTCCATACAATTTAACATCAGCGATATCCAATAAATTTCCGCTGTTCTTCACCTTTACGACCACCTTAAACGATTCTCCGCCTTTTACACTTTTCGGTGCCGATACGGTATATTCAAAATCTGCTTTGTAGTCTTTATCGACCGTAAACTCACCGGAAATACCTTGGCTCGGATCTTTAAAACCGATTTTCTGCTTATGTTCGGTAGAACCTTTTGGCGGTTCAGGACAAACTCCTCCGACATGCATTCTGAATTTTCCAGCTTCCAAAACTCGTTTCATATCCGGATTCAATAAAGAAAGCAAATAAGGGTTCAGTTCGAAAGTAACGGTTTTCTTTTCTCCCGGTTTCAAGAAAACACGCTTAAATCCTTTCAAATCTATAACTGCGGTATTTACCGAAGCTACCAAATCGGTTATATATAACTGAGCTACTTCTTCACCCGGCCTTTTCCCGGTATTTTCAATATCTACTGAAACAGTCACAAAACCGGGATCTCCGCTTTTAGTAGTAGCTTTAAGGTTAGAATAACGGAATGTCGTATAACTCAATCCATGACCGAAACGGTATAATGGAGTAAACGGCATATCATAATAGTCATAATTACGTCCGGAAGTTTCATAATTATACCACAAAGGCAACTGTCCCGGATGACGAGGGAATGAGATAGGCAAACGTCCGGACGGATTCTCATCACCAAAGATAATGTCTGCAGTTGCATTACCGCCTTCTTCTCCCGGATACCAAGTTTCAAGAATAGACTCGATATTTTCATCTTCCCATGTCAATGTAAACGGTTTACCATTTACCAAAACCAGCACGACAGGTTTTCCTGTTGCTTCGACAGCTTTAATTAATTGTCGCTGTACTCCCGGTATTTCTAAAGTAGCACCATCAACATTTTCTCCCGTAGTACTTTTTTTGTTTCCGTTCTCATGTCGGTTCGAATTATCTCCCACAACAAGAATCACGGCATCAGCCTGTTTCGCAATATTCACAGCCTCTGCAAAACCTGTAGTATCCATATCGAGTTGCGTACAACCTTGCGCATACAAAACTTTTGTAGAAGGACTCACATGGTTTTTGACACCTTCTAAAACCGAAATTATCTGACCGGGTGCATATTTTGCAGAGTAGTCACCAGTCTGTCCCTGATCTGCATTCGGACCGATCACAGCGATTGTCTTGATATTTTTATCCAACGGAAGAAGATTATTTTCATTTTTCAGAAGAACCGTACTTTTTACTGCTACTTTACGTGCCAAAGCCCGATGTTCGGGAGTATCATATTCCGGAAGTTTGTTCCAAACCATATTTTCAATACTCGGTCTATCAAACAATCCCAAGCGCATCTTAGCTCTGAATACTCGACGCAGGTTGGCATCCAATTCGCTTTCTTTTATAATGCCTTTCTTTACTGCCGAAGCCAACGCCTTTTTATAAGCCGATCCACATTCGATATCTACTCCGGCACGAACAGCCATAGCGGCAGCTTCTTCCATAGTACCCACAACAGACTGTTTCCGCTGAATATTTTCAGGGCCGCTACAATCAGAAACGACAAAACCTTCAAATCCCCATTCTTCACGAAGGATTTTCTGAAGCAACTCTTTCGAACCGTTATCAGGCACTCCGTTCCAAAGCCCATAAGCCGCCATAACTCCGAATGCATTCGCCTCTTTAATAACATCGCGGAAAGGTGCTAAATGAATATTACGCATTACTCTATCCGACAATCCGTAATCATGACTATCACGACCGCCGACCGGTTGTCCGTGACCGGCAAAATGCTTAGGACAGGCAAACATGTGTTCACCCTGAAAACCCTTGATCCATGCGACACCTATACGACCAACGAGATAAGGATCTTCACCATAAGTTTCCTCGACACGTCCCCAACGGGCATCACGCGCCACATCCAACACCGGAGACCAAGAAACCCGTAAATTTGCAGCTTTAGCCTCAATTGCCGTAGCTTTACCGACTTCTTGTATTAATTCCGTATCAAACGTACTACCCATATTAATCCCGTGTGGAAATATGGTAGAACCGGTAGCATAAGACTGGCCGTGCAATCCTTCGGTTTTCAACATTGCAGGAATCTTCAACCGAGCAATGCCCTTTGAACCCCAGCTATCACTCAATTGAATTACTTTCTCCTCAAGAGTAAGCCGGGGCAATAAGTCATCGATACGTTCCTCAATAGGAATGTTCGGATTTAAATACTTTGGAGTCTCTTTACTCACTTGTTGAGATACGCCCGCATTTGCCATCGAACGATTGTAAGCTTCTTCGAGATCCATACCTTCCATTTCACAAGGACAGATCTCTTCCGTTACTGCCTTATCATTTATTTCTCTTTTGTCTTTCGTGTCGGCAAAAGAAATAAACGACCCCACCAGTAACGCAGGCAAAACAATTCTCCATGTTTTTTTCATTCTGTGTGTGTTTTTAATTATTGATTAGTAATTTAAAACGAGCCAAGCAACCGGAAATTTCTCCCGACTACAAAATTTGTTACAAAAATATTCTTGAACAATTATCTTTTCACTTTATAGAGAATTAAAATGCACTTAAAAAAACGGTAAATTGAAAAATTAATCGGCAACCTTTATCAAAGACTCCAGCCATGCATATACATTTTAAAATAATTATATTTAGAAATATCTCTTTTTCAAAAAATAGCAGAATAAATGTTCTCCTTTCATTTTTTTATTACATTTGTAATGTCAAAACAGGATGGATATACAATATCAAGATATAACACACACATTATCATCATGAAAAAACTTTTTGTCATATTTTGCTTATTATGCAGCATTTCTGTTTATTCTTCTGACATAAACGGCGGATTATTTTTCAGATCACACCAACAACCGGGAACAATACGCACACGACTTGTATTGAATGGAGGAAAACCTATAAAAATAGAAAACGGAAGAACCATATCATTCGACCTCATGCTGCGAAAAGAGATTGTATGGGGATATGTCGTGAGAATCATTACAAATACACAAAAAAATATAGATCTCGTATATCTTGCCAACAAGAAAAACGATCGTTATCCGGCATGGATACTCAACGAAAGTCAACATCCGATTACACAAGATCTGACATACAATAAATGGATACCGATAAGCGTCAAATTAATGCCGAAAGATAATAAAATCACTTTTTCGTTCGGATCGATTCAAAGCACTCAATCTTTTGATTTTTCAGGATGTAAAAATGTGACTATCCATTTCGGGACTTCCGGAATCAAAAACTTTCAAGTCGGAGATGTCGCTCCCATCAACATTAAAAATGTACGAGTATTAGACAATAAAGACAACGAAATATATCATTGGGAGCTAAAGCAACATGCAGATAGTATCTGTTATGATCTCATAAAACAATGTCCCGCAATTACAGAGAATCCTATATGGCTCATCGATAATCACTCTTCCTGGAATCAATTATACAAACAAAAAATTAAAGGAAATCCCCAAATCACATATAATTCTGACAAAAATTTATTTTACATCATTAACGGGAGCAATCAACTGACCGTACTTAATCCTATCACACAAAAGTCATATTCGATAAATAATATCAAAGGGAAATTAGCCAGCGAAAAAAACAACCAAATAACTTATGACCCATACAATCACAGGCTTATATCTTACAGCCTTGACCAGAAATCAATTTCGGTATTCTCACCGGAGAACAATTCTTGGAGCGGGACTTTCACGAACAGTATAGATCCGGCCTATATACACCACACTGTGGCTATATCTCCTAAAGATACCTCTTTAATTACGTTCGGAGGGTATGGATATTATCTGTATAAAAACACGTTGTTCAAGGTAAATTTAAATACTCATCGATGGGACAGCCTTCAAATCAAAGAGATTTCACCCCGATTTTCCGCCGTATCGACAATCATAAATAATACTCTTTATATCTTCGGTGGCAAAGGAAGCAAAAACGGACGCCAAGAAGAAGTCAGTCATAACTTATATGACCTGTATGCTGTCGATTTAACAACATTCGAAGTAAAAAAAATATGGGAAATCAAATCAAATATTGAAGAAGAGACAGAGCTTTTGTTAAGAGGGAATATGATTTATAGCCCGACAGATTCATGTTTTTACGCAATAAATGTCTCAAAATCACAAGGTTATTTAGTCCGGATTTCGTTAAATCGTCCTGAAATAAAAAGATGTTCAACCAATATAGGAGACATGTCGGCAGGGTATTTATTTTGTAATCTGTACTACTCTCCCGACAGCAGCAAACTATATACAATATTTAACAGGGAAATAAGGAATAGCGATCCGGAAGTCTCTATTTATTCGATAGATTTCCCGCCGATTGCATTAAAAGACACGATTCAAAAAGCCCCTTCGAAAAATAAGTTATGGGTAGGAGTTATCACCTTTCTGATTTTTTTATCGGGCTACGGTTTATATAAATTCTCTCGTCGAAAAAAAGATAAGAAACCGGTCTCTATCGAAATAAAAGAAAAAGAAACAGCTCCTCAGGAAGAAATCAAAAAGACATTTGACAGATCAAAAAGTTGCATCAGCTTATTAGGTGGATTCAATGTCAAAGATAAAGAGGGAGGAGATATAACAAACCAATTTACTCCAATACTA
>NZ_CEWDCG010000134.1:0-8625 GCF_982436375.1 Coprobacter sp.
CTTTGAACAAGATAAAGGCATGATGATGATCATGAACGTTATAAGAATCCTTTTCATTTCGTGAAATTTAATTAAAGATAAAAATACTATCTGTATAGAAGAAATTGATGGGGTCAGCTATGTTTTTTTTTACTGAGAGTATTTCAGAACTATCTCTGATTGCCCAGAAAACCGCTTTTTTATCGTTTTTTATTGAACCCTTTTCTTTTTTCTTTAGGGTGTTTCTGAAAAAATATTCTGAGCCGGAGTAAATATATATCTTGTTGCCGTCTATTTCGGTATATACATTGGGAGTCTTGTCCGATTGTATGCGGTTTTCACCGTTTAAAGAACCTTCACCGGCATACAATATTATATTGAAATCATTAGGATATATTTTATTGATAAACATTTCATATCTGAAATTATCCTGTTTGTTTTCCTGAATAAAAGAATATAGAACACCCTTTATCCTCTCTTTGGGATATACGATATTTTTGTTCTGTTCCTTTGGCAGAGAACAAGATAGAAAAAAAATAAGAACAGTAATCAAACAGGCATATATTATCTTCATAATTATTTGGAATTTAATGATTTTATAAAGTTGTTGCTTTTAGTATATTGTATTAGGCTGAAATTCCCTTTTAGTAAATTTCTTATGTTTGCTCGGGGATATTCATTCGTTAAAAAAAGAGATCCCCAAACGAAATCATTCTTCGTTTTATTATTTGGCGTTGAAACAACAAAACTAATTTGGTTTTTCCTCATTTGTAAGACATATACCGGTTTATACGGTGTTGAATATGCTGCGAATCCTAAATCTCCGTAACTATAAATATCATGAGTGCTGGGAGGAGAGCCATCGGGGTGGGTATGAACAGTAGCTATAGTATTATATTTATTTCTATTAGCATCGATGATATTTCCATTATTTATGCTATATCCATAATCGGATAAATTAATCTCGTGACTATCGTTTTTATAGTCCGGCATTACTATAACATTTTTATTTGTCAGTATAGCCATACTTTCATTACCTGTTCTTTGAGATTGTAATATCATGCGTTCATAGGCACTTTTTTCTTTTTTATAAACAATACTGCCATCTGCTCTATAATTTTCCAAAATATTACCGTTATTATCTGTAATCTGATAGGTTTCTCCCAAATAAGTATATCCATCTTCCAGCTTAGAATTCTTTTTTATATTAGGATCATATTGCACACTATTATCTTTAGTGCGAAACCAATCCATTCCGTCAGGATCAATATAGTTAACCGGATTATTTGCGCAGAACACGTATGGAGATAATGCAAAATATTTCTCGCAGAGAGGATCAATGGCAGTAAACCTTCCTGCAGCCGGGTCCATTCCGCGAGCGAGATAGTCATACCAGTTCAATCCGTGAAAAAGATCGAGCTCTTTACCGTTAAACTTGTAGGGCTGAGTTTCCGGATTCTCGTTGTCGGCAAAAGACAACCCGAAAGGGTAGAAGTGGTTTCTTTGCACGACCGATCCCGAAGCGTCTGCAACGACACGGATGCTTCCCAAATGATCGGTCAGGAAAAAATAGTAAGTACTATTTTCGATATATCCTCCATCGATCAATATCCGTTTCAACGTATTGTCCTCATACACTAAGTTTCCGACAAAATCGGTAACCGATCCATCGGATAGATTCGAGCGGTAATATTGGTCAGTTCCCATCAGCGGTATGTTTAACAGTCCGGGATCGTTGTTATGAGATACCCGAAGTTTCATCCCGTTTGCCGCATACAGATATTTCGTGCATCCGACGGTAAACGGAGTACTTATATTTATTTCCGAAGGTAAATTTAA
Source organism: Coprobacter sp. (assembly GCF_982436375.1). NCBI lineage: Bacteria > Pseudomonadati > Bacteroidota > Bacteroidia > Bacteroidales > Barnesiellaceae > Coprobacter > Coprobacter sp. Next base: position 1,819 of record NZ_CEWDCG010000134.1, read on the forward strand.
TAAATTATATTGAATATCGGTAATACCTTTGTTTAAATCTTTTGTGAGCGCACCGTTTTTATTATAAGAGTATTCTACATCCGCATCGGCATAATTTTTAAAATCGGCAGAGAGATTGTTGAATATTTGGATAGCCGCATCATCCGCTTTTTTCAGTTGATTTCCGTTATAATAAAACGATACCAGATCTGTAATACCGTAATTACCCGAATCTGTATTTCCGAAACGGGACAGTTTGGTAATATTCCCGTGTTTATCGTATTGATAAGATGAATAGAAATTTCCCGGACCGGAATAATCGGCTTTTGTAATCCGAGATAATCCATCATACGAGAATCGATAATTGCGGGTTATATTGTTCGTTGTCCAGCTTATTCCCGAAATATTTCCACCGTATATGGCGCTCCCTTGAGGCATAGGATTTTCATAAAACAATTGTTGAGAAAACAAGTTCCCGCTAATTTGGGTGATCCAGGACCGGATATTGTATGAGTAAGAAGATTTCAGAAGGGCGTTGTTCCCCCTCGTGTTTGTCGATAGACGGCCTGTTTCATCATAAGTATTTTCGGAAATAGTAATGACCGGGTTATTATTTAGCTTATGAGTGGTTTTTATCAATCTGTCGGCATGGTCGTAAAAATAACCGTATTCTTCCATAACCGTATTACCATTTAGAGCATGTATCTTTTTTCTCGTTACCGGTTGGTCGATAAAATTATAGGCAGTATATTCTTTTTCTGTTCCTCCGAGGTGGTTGTCCGACTTGCTCTGTATCATTCTGCCTTTTTTGTCATAATAAAAAACCGAGTACAGATAGGTTGTGTTTTCTCTCTCGTCGAGTATTGCCGTTGCTGTTCCGGTCAATAAATCTTTATAATCGGTATATCGGGTATCATACCCATCGACAGAGTCGTATCCGTATTTTTCAGGTGATGGGATCAGGTCTGGTATAAAATCATAATTATCGTAATAATTGACGTTGGTTATCCGATATCCTGCATCGGGAGAAAACCCGGAAATGGAGTATCCTGCATATTGCGGATTACCGTTGTATGTCGCTTTTACATAAATATCCTTTATCGGGTTTTGTTTGTAATCTATGGTGTTATGGCAGATTCCTTCGATAACCGCACGTCCCAGTCCGTCAGGTATTGAAAAAGACCATTCGCCTCGTTCACGCTGTTCTCCGTTCTGACTCAAGATAATTCTATCAGCGGTATCGTGTATATAGTAAATCCAGTCTGCTCCCGGTATCTTTTTGGCAATACATCTGTTTCGTGCGTCATACCGGTATAAATAAGCGTAATTATTTATGTCGGGGTTTGTTTCGGGGTAATTATTTATATCCGAAAGTTTTTCAGAAGCGATAGGCGGTAATACGATGCGTAGTTTTCCATAGTTATCATATATATAGTAGGTATCGTGATTTATCGATTTGTCGATCTGTCGGGTCATGATGACCTGATTCAGCTGGTTGGAGAATTCATACAGTACATTTCCATCCTCGTCTGTCATTTTTTTTACATAAAGTTGATTTTCCGGATATTTTTTGTCGGCACGAAGGACGATTGTTTCATCAGCCTTGACAGTGATCTTGTATAAAATACAGTTGTCTGACGTGGAGTTAAGCCGATATTCTGTATGTATGCACCTGCCGTTTTGTCTCCATGCAATACCGGGACCATAGTCTTCAGATATTTGCTCGGATAGAGCATTTTCGTAAATTCGGGTGGAGTAGGGGTACGTATCGTTTCCGTATATATCCGATCCGATAACGGATGTTTTGAGTTGCTGTATCGGGACGAATGCACCGTTGCCGGATGATATGCCGGGTAGCCATATATTTGACGCTCTGTTTAAAGCGTCATATTCGTACAATGCGACTATATCTTTCCCGGAAGGTGTGACACTGTGAAGATTTTCTTCTGTAAGACGTCCCAATCCGTCGAAATATTCGGTTTTTTCAATATAAGGCATTGTCGGTGTATATCGGTAGCTTCGGGTACGTATATAGTTGTTCTGTTGAGTAAGGTCCGGATCAGGAATTTCAGGTTCCGTCGGAATCGAGATTAACGAGTACAATATAATAGATTTCATCTTTTCTTTGTCGTATTTACCTTTGATGTCGTTTATCAATTCCCCTTGTCTGAAAATGAGTATATTGGGTATGCTTGTAATACTATATTCTTCGGCAGTTGTAGGGTACTTATCGACATCTATATAAACGTAATTTATTCGTTTATGGTTTAATTCATCGGCTATTTCTCTCATTTCAGGCTCCATTATCCTGCAAGGACCGCACCATGAAGCCCAGAAAAACATCACGACGATATCATTTGCCGTGTGATAACCTGAGGTTGGATATCCGGTTATCGGGGTAGAACTGTTTTGAAGGCTGTATCGGTTTGTGACTATGGGACATGATGCGCCTTGCTCGTATATTTCTTCTTGTGAAAAGATAGAGGCGAAAGAAGATAGAAACACCCCTGTCAGCAGTAATGTTTTATAGATTTTCATAATGCGGTTCATTCATTGTAATATTTATATTCCATATCTTGTAAGAGTTTCTTTTCTCCGTTTTCTAATGTATAAATTTCGGACAGGCGGCCATGATCGTCATAAGAGTAGTAGGTCGATACTCCTTTGGAATCGGTGATTTCCGTTACACCGGTTAATGGTTTATATTTATATGTCGTTATTCGTGCGTTTTTTAGAGAGGGGGTTGTTCTCAGTTTGTTTATGGCAGACCAGTCCGATTCGGACGGTTCTGTTTTCACGGATAAGATGGGTATTGCAATTCTGAGAGCTGCAAAAACTGTATTATAGTCGGCATTTTCGATTTTTGCTATCATGTATCTGCCTCTGTAACTCCAGATATATACCGATTGGTTTTCTTTATCGGTTATTGTGTATATCGGATTTCCGAAAGTATCGAATAACAGACACTCGGTCTTCTTTTCCATGATATTGTCTTTATTGAGAACATACTGTTTGTAGGGGCGGTAAAGATTGGTCCTTACCTGTGTGTAAAGATTTAACGTGCTGCTTATTGTCGTGTTATTCCGGCTTATGGTTTGTTGTATGACGGCCGTCTTGTAACAGTTGTCAGGCAATTCGTTCTTTCCTTCTGCTCCGTTATTTTCGGGAAGTACGTTATTCGAGTAGTACATGTTTTTGATTATTTCCTCGTTTTTCGGTGTAGTTTTTTCACTGATGATGTTATAAGGACGTTCAGGATCATAGGTAAATTCTTTTTTTGTTTCGATGGAGTCTCCGTCGAAATATTCTTTTATAGTGGTCGATATTAGATGAGAGTACCCTTTCCCCAAAGATTTACTTTGTACAAAGAGACTTGCGCTTTGGTCTGTCCATGATCCGATTTTTTCTTTCCCTGCAACGGTAGATACATATCTGCCGGAAATACCGATTTCTACTCCGGGGAGTGACTCTATATTCGACTGGTATCTGTTTTCTACGGATTTGATAAGTGTATATCCGTCGTTGTCTTTTTTATATTCTCGTTGAGTCAATAATTGGGGACAAGTGTAGATAGAAGAGTTGTCTTGAATGCCTGAGTAGATTTGCGGACTCATCGTATAAGGTTCATAATCGAAAGTGTATTCGGTTTTGCCGAATTCGGTATATTCGGTTACTTTTTTGTAATAGACAGGGATGGATACATGAAAATCTTTTGTGTTGGGAAAGGTGAAATATGTTGCTGATTCTATTATCACATCAAAGGCATGTACTCCTTGTTTTTCAATTCCTTGATATGAGGGAGGGTAATAATAGGTGACATCCTTGCCTGCAGACAGTGCGGTTTCGGAATATGTAATGAAATCGGCTGAACTTATCGGGATATAAGGAACGTGACTGGAAAGAGTCTTTCTGGATATGTATCTCGGAGATTCATATCGGTAATGTTTGGTGATTTTTTTTGCGGATAGCGGATCGTATATTTCGAGAGAGTTGATTCGTAAGCCGGCACCGTAAGACATATCTGTCGGGTCAGATTTCTCGAATTCGTGAGTCCCGTAATTGATTTTCATGTATCCACCTGTCGGATATATTATTTTTTTCAAAGAACGGATTTGAGTGTATAGAGAATCCGGTTGCCGCCGTTCGCTGTGATCGTTGAGGGTATAGTCGAACGGAAGGCTTGAATCATTCATTTTACCGTTGCAATATCCCCACCAATCGATAGCTTTTTCGAATTCTTCAGTTGTGAAATTTTTATCCCTTCTGTCATATTGGAACTTGAATGTGCCTTTTCTTGATTGTATGCTATTAAGAAAATCATCTGTAATATCGAATTCGATTTTTTCCAGGCTTTCTTGTGTATTCGATGTTTTACTAAAGACCTCTATGTTTTTAAAGGTTCTCCGGATATAGGAAACGGGAATACCATCGTCTGAAATAAAAGTGTTGGGCGTTTCATTATATTGTATCACTATTTTGCAGTCAATAGTCTCTATTGTCGAAAGCAAAGATTCTCTTATCGGTTCTTTAGAAATGTAAGTATCATATCCTTTATTATCTTGTTTTATTTTTTCTATTACAGCTTTATTCTGTGGAAGATCATATTTTTCATCGAATGCGGAGTCGTAATCTCCTCTTAGTAAATGCAGGTCATATTTGTTGCTGATAAAATGGTTTGCAATGGTGAATCCTGTATAGTTTGTGACTGTATGATACATCGGTCTGAAATTTTGATATTCCTTATGATCTATATAAGTAAAATCGACCTTTGCCCCGCTTGGCAGGGTAATCCGGTTAAGCAACCATTTTATGGAACTGGAATTTTCGACCGGTTCGTCTGTTCCGAACAGATATTGTACTCCGTTATCATCAGTTACTCGGATACCGTGTAGCGAGTTTTTTGATTGGCTGTATGTGATTAACAACTCTATATGTAAAGGTTGCTCTTTTAGAAACCGGGGTTCATATCGCCCGTTCTCATAATGTAATATGAAATTGGCATTTATATGGGGCAGATCGATCGTAAAGATATCATATTGCCCATCTTTGAGTTTAGGACTCGAACCTGTTGCCGAGAGAGCCGCCTGCTCGAAATATCGTTCATTTTCGTCTTTTATGTGTTCGAGGTTCTTTATATCGTCAGGGTATACGGGATATTTGAGATCGTCTTTGCTATTGATTTCCCGAGTAATTTTCATGTTTGTAAAGTTCCATCCGTATCCTGCGACTCCCGGTTTGTCTTGTATTCTGATACCTGAGGAATTATATTGCAAGGTCAATGGTAGAGTCAAAAGTTGTAAGTCCATTGTGTAAATCGGTATTTGTAGATTTATTTTTCCTGTGGCATAAGAAATGTCAGGTTCTGGGAATTTAAATAATTCAGCAGCTTTAGGTTTTTCTACTAAAGTGTTGAATAAATCCGGATATTGATTAAAAAAGGTAGAAGATACATAAGAACCGTCATGATTAGGATATGATGCCGAAAATTGGGCGGATGCATTTATGGAGCAGAATAGGGATAAAGCTGCAACGATATTATATTGTTTTCTCATTGTATATTATTTTTTAATTACTTTTTTACTGAATATTATCCTTTTATTCTCTGTAATCTGTAAAAGATAATTGCCTTTGATAAAGTCTCTGAAATCTATAATTTCAGAATATGAGCCGGATGCAGATAGATCTTTTTCTATTTTTAATGCCAATCTGCCGTCTTCTGTGTATAAGCTGATATTTATTCTTGAAGGCTTTGTAATAGCATATTTTATGTTTAGATAAGAATCTGTAGGATTGGGAAAAACCTCATAATTTCTTTCCGACATATCTCTTCCGATACCGTCTTGGTATGTTTCAGAATCCTTGTTCTTTGATTTGTTTTTCTTATCGATATCCCATGACCGATTTAATGAATCGGAACGTGTTATGTCCTTTATATCGGTATAAGTATGTTGCCGTGGTGGGAAGAGAAAGGATGTCCCGAAAAAAAGTGTATCGTTTATGATGTTGTGCACAGTTTCGAATACCGGATATCGATATCCTTTGGCATACCATTTATACGTCTCGATGACTTTGTCTTGGACATTGGGTCGTATAGAATCTTTGTATATGGAGGAACGCATGGATCGACATATTGTCTGTGTCGTTTTTACGCGTAGAACCGGAGAGATCGTGTCCCCTTCAGGAAGTATTATTTTTCCGTAAGCGTCGGCTTTTATTTTTATATTACCTGAAGATAATATTTTTGATGAGTTAGAATAGACTCCTTCTAAAAGATAAGGAGACAAGAATTCGTCATTATAGTTTAGCGGGAATACGCATTCCATTAACGGTTCGGTATATCTGAGCCTGACAGTGGGATTTTCATGTCCGATTAGAGATATTGTATCGTTTTTGAATTGATAATAATACATAGTTCCGTATTCTTTTTTGATAAAATATTCGGTATTGGGTACATATCGTTTGAGTATTGTGTCATTTCCGATGACGTATATAGAATCTTCGATTAATTTCGGAGAGGAGTATATTATCGGATATTCCTCTCTTATAACTTGTGCTTGGCTGAGATCCCAAATGATATTTTTCCCGGGTTTTCCGGGATCGACATATTCTATTTGTTGCTTTATCAGACTATCACCTATACATATTCGATTATGGGATTTGTCAAGTTGTCCATAGCTGCTTATCGTTATGAGAGATAGCAATGATAAGATTTTTTTGTTTAAATTCATATTATTTTTAGTTATGTTATAAATGCGGTTTATTCGGGATAAGCGGATATCTTATTTATTTTTAAGGTGTGGTTTATATCTTTATGGGAGAATATTTAAG